>JAZQLT010000163.1:0-13148 GCA_045542815.1 Candidatus Scatosoma sp.
GCAATATTGCACGGACGGCGTTTTGGAATACGTCATCGCCACGCACGGGGATCAAGACCATATCGCGGCGTTTGTCGGTTCCAGCAGCTATGACGGCATATTTGAGAGCTTTACCTGCGGAACGATTATCGATTTCCCCAAGACGACCAAAAACACGCAAATTTATCAAGAGTACGTTTCCTTGCGCGACGCGGAAGTGGAAGCGGGCGCGGTGCATTATACCGCTTTGCAGTGCTGGCAGCAAACGGACGGCGCAAAGAGAAGCTATACGCTCGGCGAAGGCATTACTATGAATATTCTCTATCAAAAGTACTACGAAGTGAGTACGAGTACGGAGAATAATTATTCGGTATGCATGCTTTTATCGCAGGGGGATAACCACTACCTGTTCACGGGCGATTTGGAAAAGAGCGGCGAAGAATCCTTAGTGGCGAGCAATACTCTTCCCCAATGTAAAGTGTATAAAGCGGGGCATCACGGCAGCAATACTTCCAGTACGGCTGCTTTGCTTTCCGTGATCCGTCCCGAAATCGTAGTGGCGAATTGCTGTGCGGGCGGGGGGAAGTATAACTTCCCGCACCAAGAATTTATCAATAACGTAGCGCCTTATACGGATAAGGTATATATCCCCGTCGTCGCCAGCGGTTCGGGCTACGTGCTCATGAACGGGAATATCGTCGTTACGAGCGACCAAGGGGAACTTTCCGTGGCGTGCTCGAATAACGATACCCTGCTCAAAGACACGGCGTGGTTTAAGGCAAACCGCACGATGCCGAGCAGTTGGGCGGGTTAAAGGAGAAGCTATGCAATTTTCAAGAACGGCGCTCTTGATCGGCGAAGAGGGCGTAGAGAAATTAAAGCGTGCGCGCGTGGCGGTGTTCGGTATCGGCGGCGTGGGCGGGTACGTTGTGGAAGCCTTGGCAAGGGCGGGCGTGGGTACGCTCGATCTGATCGATAAGGATACGGTCAGCGTTTCCAATCTCAATCGGCAAATTTTGGCGTTGCATTCCACGGTAGGAAGGTGGAAAACGGAAGTGGCGGCGGAGCGGATAAGGGATGTCAATCCCGATTGCAACGTGCATACGCATAACCTGTTTTATCTGCCCGAAACGGCGGACACATTTGATTTTTCGGCATACGACTACGTGGTGGACGCAATCGATACGGTCAGCGGAAAACTTGCGCTCATCGAACAGGCAAAACGGACGAATACCCCCGTCATCTCGTCCATGGGTACGGGGAACAAGCTCGACCCCACTGCCTTTGAAGTGGCGGATATCTCACAAACGCGGGTCTGTCCGCTGGCAAGAGTGATGCGAAAGGAGCTTAAAAAACGTGGAATAGAGCACTTGAAGGTGGTCTATTCGCGGGAAGAACCGAGAGAGAGTACGCTATTTGACGAAGAGAGCAGAAAACCCATTCCGGGGAGCATTTCTTTTGTGCCGTCCGTGGCAGGATTGATTTTGGCGGGCGAAGTGATAAAAGATTTGATAAAATAACAAAACACCGTTGCGATTGCAACGGTGTTTTTCGATTAAAAGGGATAGGGCAGGTATGCGTTGAATTATAAATTCATTACCGTACCGAGGAATAAGGGGAGCTTGTGCTCGTTATCCACGATCGCATACACGAACGGACGGTCAAGCGTGATATACACGGCTTGGGAAGGGTCGGCGGACATGGCTTTCAAACCTGCCAAGGTAACGCTGGCGACCTTCGTGCCGTTACGGTCGAGCTGGATAAAGGATTTTTGCTTTACCAAAGCACAGAACAGCTTTTGTGTTTTGTCGATTCCCGATAAATCCGCGGTTTCGGGGGAGAAGAGATCGGTTACCCCCATATTCCCCAGCGTATGGTTTAAAGTAAACTCGGTTTCATAGGAAAATTCGGGGATTCTCGCGTGTACGGTGCGCGCCGTCTTTTCTGTCCAAAGCGTTTCCCACTTTTCTGCGCTCAAGCTGTTGACAAAGTCGGCAACGGGCACTTCTTCATGGGGAAGAAAGGCAACGAAGCTGTATTTTCCGTCCTTGTAGGGGCGGGCAAAGCCTACGGCGTTTTCGTCTTCAAAATACGTGCTTTCTTCCGAATAGAGCATCGTTACGTCGGGCGTACCGCCGTTTGCATTAAAGAAATTGCCTTTCTCAATATCCTTGCGTCCGTATTTTGTGTTCCATTTTGCGTCAAAATCGACGGCGTTGATCAGATACATCACAGCGTAAGGAGAAATTTCGTCCAAAACCTTATCAATCTTGCCCTTGGTGTGATTGTAGCACCAGTTGTTGATATCTTCCACGGTGGTATTGTCAAAGGGAGAAGCGTACGCTTGTGCGCCGTACCAGTCTGCATTCGCCTGTAAAAAGGCAGGCTCGACTTGCAGAGCATTCTCCTTCATCCATATGGAGTTCGCAATCTCCACGCGGCAATTCTTTTCGCTTGGAAGCGAAGACGCGTAGGCGTAGAAGCCGCTGTTCAGTTCGGCTGTTTGCACGCCGAATAAAGCTTCGATTTGCGCGCGCGTATTGCCGACCGCGCCGTTGTTGATAAGCGCTAAGCAGGCTGCCGCCGAAAGGGGAGATATTAGGGTGTTTGCATTTTTTTCAAAAGAGTTTTGGAAGAGGGAGAAAGAAAAGCGTTCTACCCCCTGTTTAAAGGCATTGGAAACGCGCGCTCCGATTGTCGAAGTGCGTTCATACCCTTTGGAAAGTTCCGCCGAAGCGATTTTCTTATCGACATGACATCCCGCACCGCTTAAAAGCAAGCAGGCGGATAAAGATACAGCCAGTGTGTTTTTCCATACTTTGCGCATAGCGGAAAATCTCCTTTTTAGCAAAACAAGCCTACCATGTATGCGTTTAAGGGGCGACTTGCTTGATATCGTAGGGGGTGCTTTGGTAAACGAAATAGTTTAACCAGTTGGAAAAGAGCAGGTGCGCATGCCCGCGCCAAGATACGAGCGGGGGCTTCGTGGGGTCGTCGTCGGGGAAATAGTTTACGGGGATATCGATGGGCTTGCCTTGCGAAAGATCGCGCAGATACTCGTTTTTGAGCGTGTCTGCGTCATACTCCGAATGCCCCGTGATAAAGATCTGCCGTCCGTTTTTGGTGGAGACGGCATACACACCCGTTTTTTCGGAAGAAGCAAGGATTTTCAGTGCCTTCACTTTTTCGATATCTTCGCGAAGGACGGTGGTATGTCTGGATTGAGGCACCATAAACACGTCATCGAAACCACGGAACAGGATCGAGTTTTTGTACTCTACCTTGTGGGGGAAAACCCCGAACATTTTAGCGGGCACGTCGTGTTTTTGAATGCCGTAATGATAGTAGAGCCCCGCCTGTGCTCCCCAGCAAACGTGGAAGGTGCTGTGGACGTGCGTTTTGCTCCATACCATAATCTCGGTGAGCTCTTGCCAGTATTCCACTTCTTCAAAGGGCATATGCTCTACGGGCGCGCCCGTGATGATCATACCGTCGAAATTCTGTTCCTTAATGTCGTCGAAGGTCTTATAGAAGGCGAGTAAGTGCTCTTCCGCGACGTTCTTGGACTGGTGGGATTTGGTATGAATAAGCTCCATTTCCACCTGCAAGGGAGAATTGCCCAAAAGGCGGGCGAACTGTGTTTCCGTTTCGATCTTTTTGGGCATGAGATTGACGATCAATATCCGCAAAGGGCGGATATCCTGCGTGATAGCGCGCTTTTCCGTCATGACGAAAATGTTTTCGCCTTCCAGCGTCTTCACGGCAGGTAAATTGTTGGGAATTTTAATAGGCATAAGTCTTACCCTTCGAATTTTAGTTGGAAGTCCAGAAACTCAGTTTCTGGCGGATTGCAAAGGCAGAGCCTTTGCCAAGGTGTGGGCAGAGCCCACGAAAGCGGACCCATAATAAGCAAAGCTTTGCTTTGCGCCCAAACCGCGGAGCGGTTTTTATCGCCGAAAGGCGAATTTGAAAAAGTTACAAAGTATGCAACGCCTGCTCAATATCGCCGATCAGGTCTTCGTAGTTTTCGATGCCGCAGGAAAGGCGTACGAGATCGCCGGGTACGCCTGCCGCAATAAGCTCGGCTTCATTCATCTGTCTGTGCGTTGCGCTTGCGGGGTGCAGGCAGCAGCTGCGCGCGTCCGCAACGTGCGTTTCAATGGCAATCAGCTTCAACGCCTTCATGAATTTTTCCGCTGCGCTTCTTCCGCCTTTCACGCCGAAGCTCACTACGCCGCAAGTGCCTTTCGGCATATATTTTTGCGCCAAATCGTAATATTTATTCGATTTAAGTCCGGGATAATTTACCCACGAGATTTTATCGCTGCTTTCCAAATATTCGGCTACCTTTTGTCCGTTGAGACAGTGGCGTTCCATTCTTACGTGCAGGCTCTCCAAACCAAGGTTAAGATAGAACGCGCTTTGGGGGGATTGCGTGCAACCGAAATCGCGCATGAGCTGTGCCGTCGCCTTGGTGATATACGCGCCTTCAAGCCCAAACTTTTCGGCGTAGGTAATGCCGTGATAGCTATCGTCGGGGGTGCAAAGCCCGGGGAATTTCTCCGCATGCGCGAGCCAATCAAACTTGCCCGAATCCACGATACACCCGCCCACGGCAGTGCCGTGTCCGTCCATGTACTTGGTGGTGGAGTGGGTTACGATATCCGCGCCGAACTCGAAGGGGCGGCAGTTGACGGGGGTCGCGAAGGTATTGTCGATAATCAAGGGTACGCCGTGCGCGTGCGCCGCTTTGGCGAACTTTTCGATATCCAAAACGGTCAAAGCAGGATTTGCAATCGTTTCGCCGAACACAGCCTTGGTATTGGGTCGGAACGCGGCGTTAAGCTCTTCTTCCGTGCAATCGGGGGAAACGAAGGTGAATTCGATTCCCATCTTCCGCATGGTAACGGAGAAAAGGTTGAAGGTACCGCCGTAGATGGAAGACGAAGAAATGATATGATCGCCTACGCTGGCGATATTGAATACGGCAAAGAAGTTTGCCGCCTGCCCAGAAGAAAGAAGCATTGCCGCCGAGCCGCCTTCCAGCGCGCAGATTTTAGCCGCGACGGTGTCGCAGGTGGGGTTTTGCAAGCGGGAATAAAAGTAACCGCTGGCTTCCAAATCGAAGAGCTTACCCATGTCTTCGCTGGTAGCGTATTTAAAGGTCGTGCTCTGCACGATCGGGATTTGGCGGGGTTCGCCGTTGCCGGGGGTATAACCGCCCTGCACGCAAGTGGTTTCTATGCGACGCTGATTTTCTTTCATAATGGTCTCCCTTTGCATTTTCTATCAGCTTACAGTATAGCACGAAACCCCTTTTTTCGTCAAGTATTTTCAAAGAATTTACGCGCGCGAGAGAAAAGAAAGGGCGGGAATTTTCAAAATCCGCAAAAAAATCGCGAAAAAACGCAAATAAAGGCTTGCTGGTCTTGACAAATAATAAGGAAAAGTATTATAATGATAAATGAGAAAAAATTTTCTCAAAAAATACTTTTTCTTTTTAGGAGGATATTCAACAACTATCATGGATCACCTACCTTTGATTATCGTAATCATCGTGCTGGTATTGCTTTCCGGGTTTTTCTCGGCGACGGAGACGGCGTATTCCTGCGCAAACAGGATTAAACTGAAAACCTACGTAACGCAGGGGAAGAAGAACGCGAAGGCGGTGTATAAGTTTGCAGACGAGGGTTATGATAAGCTCGTTACGGCAATTCTTGTAGGGAACAATATCGTAAACATTTCGGCGTCGGCAATCGGTACGGTACTGTTTACGCAAATTTTAAAAAATCCCGACCTTGCGCCTACGATATCTACTATCGTGTTAACGGTCGTGGTGCTCTTATTCGGCGAAATCACGCCCAAATATCTGGCGAGCGTATATCCTGAAAAATTCTGCTTTCTCTTCTATCCGCTGATGCAGTTTTTCTACTGGATTTTGATGCCCGTTTGCAAGGTGTTCGATCTTTACAAAGCAGGCTTTGCAAAGGCGTTTAAGCTCAAAAAGGACGATACGGTAACGGACGAAGAGCTCCTTTCGCTCGTAGAAGAAGCGGAAGAGAGCGGCACGCTGAAGGAAGATGAATCGGAGCTGGTGCGCTCTGCGTTGGAATTCGACGATTTGAAGGTGGAAGATATCCTCGTGCCGCGCGTGGACGTATATGCGGTGAACGAAGATTCCACGATGGAAGAAATTTGCGAAGTGTTTAAGAAGACGGGATATTCCCGTTTGCCCGTGTATAAGGATACGATCGATAACGTTATCGGGCTTATTCACGAACGGGACTTTTTCGTGGGCTACGTGAGCGGGGAAAAGGAGATCGGGCACTTGGTGCAAGATATCGCGTTCACGACCGAGCATACCCGCATTTCCGCGCTTTTGAAGCAGCTGCAAAAACAGAAAATCCATATGGCGGCGGTATCGGACGAGTACGGCGGCTTGGTGGGTATCGTAACCTTAGAAGACATTTTGGAAGAACTTGTCGGTGAGATTTGGGACGAACACGACGAAGAAGAAGTGCATTTTGGAAAAATCTCCGAAGACGAATACTGGGTGGATGGTAAGTGTGCTTTGGACGAGTTTTTCGAGCTGTACGAGAAAGAATTTGAAGACGAAGAATGCGAGTCGAACACCATCGGCGGCTGGGTAACGGAAAAATACGGCGGAATCCCGCCGATTGGCGAAACGGTGCGTTTTGAAGATATCGAAATCAAGATCGTCAAGGCGACCAAGCAAAAGGTGCTCAAAGTTCGCTCCCGTAAAGTGGAAGCGGAAGAAGAGAAGGATGAAGAATAATAAAAAGGGAGTATATAGTATGGCAACGATTTTGGTAACGGGCGGCAGCGGGTATATCGGCTCGCATACCGTATTAGAGCTTTTGAACAAGGGCTACGAAGTAGTGGTAGTGGATAATTTCAGCAATTCGAGCTTTGAAAGTATCCGCCGCGTACAGCAGATCACCGGCAAAACGGTAACCTTCTACGAAACGGACATCCGCGATTTGGACGCGATGGAAAAGATTTTCTCCGCGCACAAATTCGACGCAGTCATTCACTTTGCCGCGTTTAAGGCGGTTGGGGAAAGCTGCAGACTGCCCCTTAAATATTACGAAAACAATATCAGCGGTACGGTATCGCTGTTACAGCTTATGGAAAAGCACGGCGTGAAGAAGATCATCTTCTCGTCTTCGGCAACGGTTTACGGCGACCCCGAACGCTTGCCCTTGGACGAAACCTGCCGTCTTTCGACGACCAATCCCTACGGAAGCACCAAGCTCATGATGGAAATGATCATGCAGGATCTGTACAAAGCGGACAATGAATGGAATATCATTTTGCTCCGTTATTTCAACCCCGTAGGCGCGCACGAGAGCGGGCTTATCGGCGAAGACCCCAAGGGCATTCCCAACAACCTTATGCCCTTCGTAGCGCAGGTAGCAAGCGGGAAACTGGCTTGTATCAACGTCTTTGGTAACGACTACGACACGCCCGACGGTACGGGTGTGCGCGATTATATCCACGTCGTGGATTTGGCGCTTGGGCATATCGCGGCGATCGAGCACTGCAACGAAAGCGGCGTGCATATTTATAACCTTGGCACGGGCAGAGGGTACAGCGTGTTGGAAATGATCCACGCCTTTGAAAAGGCTTGCGGCAAGAAGCTGCCCTATAAGATTTGCGACCGCCGCCCCGGCGATATCGCGGCTTGCTACGCAGCACCCGATAAAGCGGCAAAGGAATTGCACTGGACGGCGAAAAACGGCATTGAAGAAATGTGCGCTTCGCAGTGGAAATGGCAGAGCGGCAATCCCAGAGGCTACGAAGAGTAAGCTTGCATGATACAACCCGATGAGATCATCCGTTCCAAACGCAAGACGCTTGCGATCACGGTCGATGCATTCGGCAAATTGACCGTCCGCGCACCCTATGCTTGCGATAAGGAACGGATTTTCGCGTTTTTACGGGAAAAAGAAAGCTGGATTTTACGCAAAAAAGCGGAAAGAACGGGGGCAGGTATTCAATTACCGCCCGAAAACCTGAACGGCTACGAGCTGTTGCTTCTCGGAAAGCCCTGTAAGGTTTTTGTGGTAAGCACGCAAAAAGTCGGCTACGATAGGGAGCAAAACCGTATTTATTTGCCCGAAGATAAGCCCAAAGAACGGCTTGTGAAATGGTTGAAAGAGAATGCCAAGCGGATTTTATCCGAGCTGACGGAAAAGACAGCGAAAGCTATGGGCGTAAGCTATGTATCCGTGTCGGTGAACTCCGCGCGCGGGCGTTGGGGCTCGTGTTCGGGGAAGAATGCAATCCATTATTCCTTTCGGTTGCTTTATGCGCCCAAGGAAGTGATAGAATACGTAACGGTGCACGAGCTTTCGCACGTGAAACACAAAAACCATTCCAAAGCCTTTTGGCAGGAAGTGGAGAAGTATATTCCCGACTGGAAAGCAAGGCGCAAATGGCTGAAAACGCACGGCGCACTGATGGAAATATTTTAAAAATCCTGGGGTCAAGGGTTGTGAGCCCTTGCGGGGTACAGGACGAGTAGCCCTGTCGGGTGTGGAGCAGAGCTCCACGAAAGCGGATCCATACAAGCAAAGCTTTGCTTTGCGCCATTAACCGCGTAGCGGCTCGATTATCTAACCAAGGAATAAGAACGCACGGCGTTTAATTTTCCGTGTTTTGCGGTATAAATACAAAGAGAAAAAATCCTGAAAGGGGCAGTATGTTAGAACTCAAAAATATCGGCTATCGCGTAAAAGACGAGTTAGGCGAGAAACAAATTCTTAAAAATATCAATTTGACCTTGGACGAGCGTTTCGTTGCGTTCACGGGTCCTAACGGCGGGGGTAAATCTACGCTTGCCAAGGTAATTGCGGGGATTTATACCCCTACCGAAGGCAAAATTTATTTGGACGGGGAAGATATCACCGAGCTTTCGATTACCGAGCGCGCGCATAAGGGGATATCCTATGCTTTCCAACAGCCCGTGCGCTTTAAAGGGCTCACCGTGCGCGATCTTATCAATATTGCCGCGGGAAAAAACATCAAAGTGTCGGACGCGTGCGCCTATCTTTCCGAAGTGGGGATGTGCGCAAGGGATTATATCGACCGCGAAGTAAACGCGTCCCTTTCGGGGGGCGAGCTCAAGCGTATCGAGATCGCGACGATCTTAGCGCGCAGCACCAAGCTTTCCATCTTTGACGAACCCGAAGCGGGAATCGACCTTTGGAGCTTTGGAAGCTTGATCAAGGTCTTTGAGAAAATGCACGAAAAAACGCAGGGGAATATTTTGATTATTTCCCACCAAGAGCGTATTTTGAATATCGCGGATAAAATCGTAGTGCTGGCGGACGGACAAGTGCAAAGCGTGGGTGAACGCAAGGAAATTTTGCCCAAGCTTTTGAACGCGGAGTCCTGTAAAGTGCTCACGGAAAAACTGTAAAGGAAGGGGGCAGGTATGGATTCAATACAGAAAGACTTGTTGTTACAAATCGCCGATCTGCACTCTACGCCCGAAGGCGCGTACAATATCCGCGGGAACAGCCAATCGCTTGGCAGAAACAGCACGGCGAATATCGATATCGTAACGAAAACGGACGGAAAGGAAGGGATTGATATCATCATCAAGCCCGGCACGAAAAACGAGAGCGTGCATATCCCCGTCATTATCAGCAAGGCAGGCTTGCAAGAAGTCGTGTATAACGATTTTTATATCGGCGACGACGCGGACGTAACAATCGTTGCGGGGTGCGGTATCCATAATTGCGGGGGCGTAGATATGACTTCCCGCCACGACGGCGTGCATACTTTCTACGTCGGTAAAAACGCAAAGGTCAAGTACGTAGAAAAGCATTACGGCGAAGGGGACGGCAACGGCAAGAACGTTATGAACCCCGAAACGGTGGTGCATCTTGGCGAAGGCGCGGAAATGATTATGGAAACGACCCAGATCAAGGGTATTGATTCGACAAAACGTATCACGAAAGCGGATATGAAAACGGGTGCGAATTTTGTCGTAAAAGAGAAGTTATACACCCACGGTACGCAGGTGGCGGATACCGATTTTGTCGTGGATATGAACGGTGAAGGCTGTAGAGCGGATATCATGTCGAGATCGGTGGCGGCGGACAAGTCGGTGCAGCATTTCGTATCGACGATGAACGGCAACGCGCCCTGCCACGGGCATACCGAGTGCGACGCAATCATCATGGACAGCGCGGCGGTAACGGCGGCGCCCTGCTTGACGGCAAACCATATCGATGCGGAGCTTATCCACGAAGCGGCAATCGGGAAGATTGCGGGGGAGCAGCTCACAAAGCTGATGACCTTGGGGCTTACCGAAAAGGAAGCGGAAGAGCAGATTATTAAAGGATTTTTGCATTAAGGTACGTTGCAAGGCAACGATAGAACGCCAAAGGCGTTAAAGACGCAACCTATCGATTGCTTTTATGGGTCCGGATTTGTGGAGCGCTGCTCCACACCTCGGCAAGGCTCTGCCTTTGCAATCCGCAAGGGACCATGTCCCTTGACCCATACCGAAAGAAGAAAAACATTAAGGAGAAATAGATCATGAGTGAACTTGCTTACAAAAGAACGAACGTATATGAAAAAGCGGACGAAAAGCTCTTGAAAGAGATTTTCGAGTACGCGGAAGGCTACAAAACCTTCCTTGACGAAGGCAAAACCGAGCGCGAAGTGTGCGCGTACGTCGCGGAAGCGGCGAAAGCAAAAGGCTATAAGCCCTTTGAGTTCGGTATGCAGCTTAAAGCAGGGGATAAAGTATATTACAACAACCGCGGTAAGAATATTTATCTCATCAAAATGGGCAAGGCGGACGTGGCGAAGGACGGTATCCGTATCATCGCTTCCCATATCGACAGCCCCAGAATTGATTTGAAACAGGTCCCCCTGTACGAAGCGGAAGGAATTGCGCTGGGCAAGACCCATTACTACGGCGGAATTCGTAAATATCAGTGGGCGACCATTCCCCTTGCGCTGCACGGTACGGTTGCACTGAAAGACGGAACGAAGCTCAACGTGAAAACCGGTGAAGACAAAAACGACCCCGTTTTCTACATCAGCGACCTTTTGCCTCACCTTGCGGCGAAACAGAACGTAAAACCGCTCGGCGAAGCAATCGAAGGGGAAGGCTTGAATATTTGGTTCGGCAATATCCCTTATACGGCGGCAAAGGACGATAAGGATAAAACGGTTAAGGAAAACGTACTCAAAATTCTTAACGAAAAATACGGCATGAGCGAAGCGGATTTCCTTTCCGCAGAGCTTTCTCTCGTGCCTGCGTTCAAAGCAAAGGATATCGGCTTCGACCGCGCTTTGATCGGCGCATACGGACACGACGACAGAGTTTGTTCCTATCCCGCATACACTGCGCTGTTTGACGAAGCGTCTGACGAGCATACCGTCATGGTCGTTTTGGCGGATAAGGAAGAAATCGGCAGCGAAGGTACGACGGGTATGCAGTGCGCTGTGTTCACCGATCTCATCGACGCGATCGCAGCGTCCGCAAATACCACGTCCGCGGCGGTTCGCGCACATTCTATGTGCCTTTCTGCAGACGTAAATGCGGCGTACGACCCCAATTATCCCGAAGTCATGGAAAAAATGAACGCGACCTATCTTTCCCACGGTGCGGGGATTACGAAATTTACGGGCTCTCGCGGGAAGAGCGGCTCTTCCGACGCAGACGCGGAATATATCGGCTATCTTCGTAAGCTCTTCGATGAGAACGGCGTAATCTGGCAGACGGGCGAGCTGGGCAGAGTAGATATCGGCGGCGGCGGTACAGTGGCGAAATATATCGCAAAAATGAACATTGACACGATCGATATCGGCGTAGCGGTTGCTTCCATGCACGCGCCCTACGAAGTCGTTTCCAAAGCGGACGTATATGAAACGTATTTGGCGTTCCGTGCGTTTATAAAATAAAAATAAGCGTACCATGTACGCGTTGAAATCAAAAAACCGTTGCAAAAGCAACGGTTTTTTATCATGTATTGCTAAATATTTCTATCATAAGCAGTGCGCCTGCGGTAAAGCCGTTTCGGAAGGCGCTTTCGTGCTCTGCTTTTTGAAGCTCATACGATATTGCTTCATAAGAATGAAACATTGTTAATTCTTTTCCCGTAAGCAGCTTTGATAAATTTTCAAATGCGTCCTTTTCTCTTTTTTCTTCTTCGCTTTCCCCATATATTTTTTTGTGCTCTTCATTTTCGCAAAGATATTCCGCATAAAGCTTATCGATTACATTTTTCATAATTTACACTCCATAGGTTTATATAAAACATTATATTCCACAAATATGTGGAAGTCAAGCATTTTCAACAAATATGTGATAAAAATAATAAGAAGGGGAAATGCTATGACGTATGGAGAAGCGATAAAACAACAAAGGATTGTAAGCGGTAAAACACTCTTGCAGGTACAAGAAGATACGGGGATATCCAATCAAAATCTTTCGCGCTGGGAACGTGGAGAAGTTTTACCGAATATTGACTCTTGCGTGAAGCTTGCAAAATATTACGGCGTAACGATTGAAGAACTGATAGGCGTTGATTTATAATTATATAAAAGAACCTGCCCTGCGATCTATCCGCAGGGCAGGTATATTTTTGGGGAGAACCGCTTTGCGGTTAAAAGCGCAAAGCAAAGCTTTGCTTATCTGGGGCATTTTCGTGGAGCGCTGCTCCACACCACGGCAGGACTGCTCGTCCTGCACCTAGCAAGGACTCACAGCCCTTGACCCGTGTCAAAGGAGCTTTGCTTCGTCGTCGGTGAGCGTAAGCGTAGCGCCAAAGAAAGCGGCGAGCGCTTTTTCCATTTCCCGATAATCGGATTTGGCAAAGCTTTCGCACGCGGAGTGCATAGCAAGCTGGGGAATGCCGATATCTGCGCCGAGCATGCCCGTCTTCGTGAGCGCCGCCGCGCCTAAAGTGCTGCCGCTCCGTACGTCCGAGCGGTTGAAGAATGCTTGATATCTAACGCCTGCGCTTTCAAACACCGTTTTTACGATAGCGGAAGAAAGGGCGTCCGTGATATACGCTTTGTTCGCGTGGTTTTTGATAACGACCCCGCCGCCGAGCACCGTTTTGTTCGTAGGATCGGCTTTTTCGGGGTGGTTGGGATGTACCGCGTGCGCGTTGTCCGCG
>JAZQLT010000164.1:0-4910 GCA_045542815.1 Candidatus Scatosoma sp.
TTGCAGGTTTTACGATATACGCAAGGCGTGCAACATCCCTTTCCAACACATACCTGCCCCCTATGAAAGCAACCCCCGCCCCGAAAATTGGGGGCGGGGATTTACATTTAATTTTCTAAAATTTCATCGCTGAGCGTTAAAATTTCTTTGCCGTATTTTGCTTTGCGGTTTTTGAGAATTTTTCGATACAGGAAGTAATTTCCGCTGACCATTGCAATCCCCAAAACGCCCACTGCGATTCCCAAAGGCATTGCAAAGGACAAGGAAGCACCAATCACTTTCATCGCAAGGCTCATGCCCGTGCCGAGCACAAGCGAGCCAGCCGTACCGAAGCTGTACGCAAAAATTTCCGCAGGCCTTTTCACCTTTTCGTGCATTTTCACAAGCTTGTCGAGCTTGCTCTCCTGTTTGGGTACGTATTCCCCTTTAATCGCTGCCGCAATCGTGTTTTCGTTTTTCATAATTAAAAATCTCCTTTCGTTTTGTTTTGTACCCGTATTATACGAAAGGGATATTTACGAAAGGCTAAAAAAGGGTAAACGCTTGGTAAAGATTTTGTAAAGAAAATGTAAAAGCTCTCAACCGCCGTTGAGAGCTTTTATTTTTTACACTATTATACGAAGTGTCCTTTTTCGCGAATGACGGCGATCACTTCATCTACGTATTGATGACAGATCTTTTCGCTGCCCGCTTCTACCATAACGCGGATCACGGGTTCGGTGCCCGATTCGCGCACCAGTATTCTGCCGTCCGTGCCGAGCGCTTTTTCCACGCGCGCAACCGCGGCGCACACGTCCTTATCTTCTCTTGCCGTCTTTTTATCCTTTACCCGCACGTTTTTAAGCACCTGCGGATATACCTTCATAGGCTCGGCAAGCTTAGAAAGGGTGGTCTTTCGATCGATCATGGCTTGCATGACTTTCAAGCTCGTCAAAATCCCGTCGCCCGTACAAGCATATTTGGAGAAAATGATATGCCCCGACTGTTCTCCGCCGATAATATATCCCTTTTCCGCCATGCGTTCATACACGTACTTATCGCCCACCGCCGTTTTTTCGTAGCGGATATCCAGCTCGTCAAGCGCTTTATACAGCCCGAAGTTGGACATAATCGTAGTAACCAGCGTATTATCGATGAGTTTTCCGCGCTCTTTCATATAACGCGCGTAGATGTACATAATTTGGTCGCCGTCCACGAGATTACCGTTCTCATCTACGCAAAGACAGCGGTCGGCGTCGCCGTCGAAGGCAAAACCGATATCCAAGTTCCTTTCGACAACGAATTTTTGCAAGTTTTCAATATGCGTAGAACCGCAATCTTTATTGATATTCGTGCCGTCGGGGTCTGCGCCCATGACGTGCGTCGTCGCGCCCAGTGCGTCGAAAACGGTTTTTGCAATGCTCGAAGCGCTCCCGTTCGCACAGTCCAGACCGACTTTTATCCCCTTAAAGGAATAGATGCCCAAGGAAATCAAATATCCCACGTAACGGTTTCTCCCCGCAGCGTAGTCCACCGTTCTGCCGATGTCCGCGCCCTTGGCATACGGTACTTCGGCATATTCCCCGCCGAACGCCGTTACCTTTCCGTCCAGATACGCTTCGACGAGCTCGATAACCGCTTCGTCCATTTTTTCGCCCTGTCCGTTGAACAGCTTAATACCGTTATCGTAGAAGGGATTATGGCTTGCCGAGATCATGATCCCGCAGTCAAACCCTTCGGAGCGCACCACGTACGCAACCGAAGGCGTAGTGGTAACGTGCAGCAAATACGCGTCCGAGCCCGAAGCAACCAAGCCCCCGACGAGCGCGTACTCGAACATATAGCTTGAGCGGCGGGTATCCTTACCGATCACCACCCTTGCTCTTTCATTGCTACCGCGTTGGCGTTTAAGCTCGGAGAAATACCACCCCAAAAACCGTCCTACCTGAAAGGCACGTTCTGCCGTTAATACGTTATTCGCTTCACCGCGAAATCCATCCGTTCCAAAATATTTTCCCATATACCGTCTCCCTTTTTAACCTTCCTTTTTCGCCACAATCACGCCGTCTTTTTTATAAATACTGTTAGCGGGCACCGTTCCGCGCACGCACGATAAGGGATAGACGTTGCTGTTTCTGCCGATGACGCTCCCCGGATTGAGCACGCTGTTACAGCCCACTTCCACGTAGTCGCCAAGCATCGCGCCCACCTTTTTCAAGCCCGTAGGCAAGACTTCGTCTCCGCATTTTATGCTAACCAGCGTTTTATCCGATTTCACGTTGGAAGTGATAGAGCCTGCACCCATGTGCGACTTGAACCCTAAAATACTGTCCCCCACGTAGTTATAGTGCGGGGTTTGCACACTGTCGAACAGGATCACGTTTTTCAGCTCCGCAGAGTTCCCCACGACGCACCCTTCGCCCACGAGCGCGCTGCCGCGAATGAACGCGCAGTGGCGCACTTCGGTGTTCGCACAGATAATGCAGGGCGGGTTTAAGCAAGCCGTCGGCGCGATCTTCGCGCTCTTATGTACCCAAATTTCAGGCGAAATTTCTTCGTATTCCGCCTTATCCAGCGTCTTGCCCTTTTTTCGGATATATTCCTTTAATCCCGACAAAGCTTCCCAAGGATAGGTAAAGCTTTGCAGGTACTCTTTTGCCGCGGTATGCTCTAAATCAAACAAATCTGTTATACGATACATAAGTGCTCCCCCATTATGTTTCACACTACTCTATTATAATATAGAATTCTTTTTTCTGTCAATAGGGATTTTAAAATTTTTTTAACAATTTTTTACTTATTTCGATTTTTTTTCTGTATTGTTCATAACTTAATAAAAAAATCCCCGCCCGAATAGTATGTTGTCCTTAACGGAGAATTTGAAAACACCGCTAAGTGCGAGCATCGCATTTGTCCAGTCAAATGCTTTATGGGCTAAGCCCACCCCCTTGTACAAGCAGAAAGAGCAAACACGCAAGGCGTAAAACCTTATGTGTCTGCTCTTTTTTTGTATGTTTTAGTTTAGAGTTATGATGCACCTTTGTTGCAGTTATGAGCTTGCCCAGCAAGCGTTATGATAGGATTGCCACAACTTAGGCTTTGCCCAATCATAACGCTACGAAGTAGCTTATCACTCATAACTTGCCCGTAAGGGCAATCATAGTTTAGCGTGATACTCCGTTAAGAGTATCACGCTATCGGACGGGGAATCTTTATCTACAATTATTCAGCACAGTTCTTTTTCAGGATTTCAAGGTTTTCCATGATTTCCTTAGGCATCTTGTCGCCGAAGTTTTCTGCATAGTATGCGGTGATTTCTTCCGCTTCTGCTGCCCAACGAGCTTTATCTACTACGAGAAGCTTATCCAGCGTTTCTGCGTCGATATCGCAATTTTCGATGTTGATATCCTTTGCATAAGGCAGGTAACCGATCGCCGTTTCGCGCGCTTCTACCTTGTCTTCGCAACGGTCCAAAATCCAGTCAAGTACGCGCATATTGTCGCCGAAGCCGGGCCACATGAAGTTGCCGTTTTCGTCCTGACGGAACCAGTTAACGTTGAAGATCTTAGGCTGCTTTTCAGCGGGCACTTTCGCACCCATATCGATCCAGTGCTGGAAGTAACGGTCAACCGAGTAACCCATGAAAGGTTTCATAGCCATGGGGTCGTGGCGAAGCACGCCTACCGCACCCGTAGCCGCCGCCGTCGTTTCGGAAGACATGATCGTGCCTACGAACGTACCGTGATTCCAATCTCTGGACTGGTAAACGAGCGGGGTCGTCGTTGCTCTTCTGCCGCCGAAGATGATTGCAGACAAAGGAACGCCTGCTTTGGAGTTAAATTCGGGGGAGATGCAAGGGCAGTTTACTGCGGGAGCCGTGAAACGGGAGTTGGGGTGTGCCGCGTTGCGACCGCAATCGGGCGTCCAAGGCTTACCCGTCCAGTCGATAAGGTTTGCGGGAGCTTCCTTCGTCAATTTTTCCCACCAAACGGTGTTGTCTGCGGGGTTGAGCGCAACGTTCGTGAAGATCGTGCCCTGTCTCGTCGAAGCCAACGCGTTGGGGTTGGATTTTTCGTTCGTGCCGGGCGCTACGCCGAAGAAACCGTTTTCGGGGTTGCACGCCCAAAGTCTGCCGTCTTCGCCTACGCGGATCCAAGCGATGTCGTCGCCTACGCACTGTACTTCATAGCCTGCGTCAAGGTACTGCTTGGGGGGAATGAGCATTGCAAGGTTGGTCTTACCGCAAGCGGAAGGGAACGCAGCCGCAACGTATTTCATTTCCTTATCCTGAGGACGCTTTACGCCCAAGATGAGCATGTGTTCTGCCATCCAGCCTTCCTTTCTGCCAAGGTTGGTAGCGATACGGAGCGCGAAGCACTTTTTGCCGAGCAATACGTTGCCGCCGTAAGCGGAGTTCACGGAAATGATGGTATTGTCTTCGGGGAAGTGCATGATATATCTCTTTTCGGGATCTACGTTACACTTTGCGTGGAAGCCTTTTACGAAGTCGCCGTCCGCACCGAGCTGATCAAGGCACATTTTGCCCACTCTCGTCATGATCATCATGTTGAGAACAACGTAGATGGAGTCGGGAATTTCAATACCGATTTTAGAGAAAGGAGAGCCGACAACGCCCATGGAATAAGGGATAACGTACATCGTTCTGCCCTTGTAAGCGCCCTTTGCGATCTCGTTAACCATCGCGTACGCTTCTTTGGGAGCTTTCCATTTTACGATCGAATGGGGAAGCGCGTCTTCTTCGTTTTCGCAGCAGATGAAGGTTCTGTCTTCTACGCGCGCAACGTCGTTTTCCGCCGTTCTGTGGTAGTAGCAGTCAGGGAGAAGTTCTTGGTTAAGCTTAATCATTTCGCCCGTAGCGCAAGCTTCTTCTCTCAAAGCGTCTCTCTGTGCGTCGCTGCCGTCAATCCAAA
>JAZQLT010000165.1:0-9369 GCA_045542815.1 Candidatus Scatosoma sp.
ATTCCCTATTTTATCGACGAGAAAAAATCCTTAAAAAATCACCCCGTCAGCAGGTTCCTGCTCGACTGCTTCCGTACGGTAAGGGAAGGCTTTTCGCCGCTTGCCGTGCAATCGCTGGCACAAAATCTTTTCTTTGGCGAGAGCGACGAATACCGTAATTATCTGTTAAAATTCGCCAACTACCGCGGCGGTGCAAAACGCGCGATTAAGACGGGCGACGCGGTGAAAGGGTACGATGCCGACGCACTGGAAAAAGGAAAAGAAAAGGTGCTTCGTGCGACCGAAAATATAAAAGCAAAGGGGCATGGTCGGGTTTATTGTGCCGCCGTTAGAAAAATTCTTGCGGATTTTGAAGTGGAGAAGACGCTCAAAACGCTGGAGGAGTCTCTTTCCGACGTGGCGCAAAAGAGTTATCTTGCGCAGATTTACCGCGCCTTGGAAAAGGTGCTTGCCGAAGCAGAGCTTTTGACGGGAAATAAAGAGATGACGGTCGGGGAGTTTGAAGCGGTGCTTTGCGACGGCTTGGACGCGACGGAGATTTCCCTGATTCCCTTGAAGGCGGACGCGGTGTTTATCGGCGACATCACGGAGAGCCGTATAGAAAAAGTGAGCACGCTCTTTGCCTTGGGCTTGACGGACGAAGTGCCGAGATGTTCGGGCGACACCGCAATCGTTTCCGATAAGGAAATTGAGCGGCTTGCGGAAGTCAAGGCTATGCTGGAACCCACCGTTGCCGAAGTCAATCTTCGCGCCAGAGAGAGTGTATGCTTGAACCTTTGTACCTTCTACGATACCCTGCATCTGTCCTACCCCTTAGCAGCGGACGGCAGCGAGCCTGCGTTAAGCGATATCTTCCGCTACGTGGATAAGCTGTTTTGCGGGCAGGATCATAAAAAACTTAAAAGGCGAAAGAAGCTATCGGCGAATGATTTTCCTTACCGTTGCTCCGCGCCCGTGCCTGCGGTGCGCCAGCTCTTGATTGAGAAGAACGAATACGAGGCCAAAAAGGAAGATACTCGTTTGGAATACTCTTCCCTGTTTACCGCGCTCGATAAGCTCAGCGTTACGGAAAAGGACGATTATTTGGCGGCACGTAAGGGGCAGGTATGCGTTGAACGGGGCGAAGAGCTGTTTTTCCGCGACGGAAAGGTGTCGCCTACTTCCTTGGAGGGGTATTTTTCCTGTCCTTTCCGGCATTTTGCCGAACGGGGCTTAAAGCTCAAGGAAAGAGAAGAAGCGGCGGTGCTCGCGGTAGATACGGGCAATTTCGTGCACGAGCTGTTGGAGCGGGTTTCCAAGAAAGCCGCGGAGATAGATACGGAAGAAGAAATGCGCGCGTATGCGTTGTCCGTGGGCGAAGAGCTGTTGAAAAATTCCATATACGCCATGCAGCAGGACACAGCTTCAGGGCTGGTGTTCTCGGAAAAGCTGTTAAAGGAGAGCGCGGACGTGGCGGTCGCCGCATATAGACAAATCAAAAATTCCGATTTCGTGGTAGAGCAGACGGAAGCGTCTGTTTCCGCGGACTTTTTCCACGGCAAGGTGGACCGTGTGGATGGGACGGCGAAGTACGTGCGGGTAGTCGATTATAAGACGGGGGCTATTGACGATACCGCCACTTCCTACTATACGGGAAGAAAGATACAAATGCAGATGTACATGTCTCAGTTGAAAGGTGAACGCATACCTGCCGGGGTCTTTTACTTCCCCGCGTCCGTGGATTACCGAAGCGATGACGAGGGCAGGTTCCGTATGAAGGGCTTTATGAACGGCAGCGAAGAGGCGCTGCTTTGCGGGGATAAAAACCTTTCTAAGGAAACGGAAACGACGAAGAGTGAGTATTTTCCCGCCGCGTTGAAAAACAGCGCGTCGGCAAAGCGTGTTATGGAAGAAGAGACCTTCCGCGATTTTGTCGATTATTCCGTGCACGTTGCCCGTCAGGGCTGTCAAGAGCTGAAAGAAGGCTTTATTGCCCCTTCGCCCTACGAAGGGAGCTGTGAATACTGTAAATACGGCGGTATGTGCGGGTTCAATCGGGATATGCTTTCGCCGAGAAAGGAAAGCGCGATAGAGCCGAGTGCGATTGCAAATATTGCAAAAGAAAAGCGGGAAGGAGAGTAAGCCATGGCGACGTTTACCCACGAACAACAAAGAGCGATCGACGCACAGGGCAAAGCCATCGTATCCGCTTCCGCGGGCAGCGGTAAGACCACGGTCATGATTGAGAAGATTATCCGTCTAATCAAATCAGGGTGCGGCGTGGAAGAGCTGCTTGCCGTTACCTTTACGAAAAAAGCCGCGGCGCAAATGAAAGAAAAGCTTTGCAAAGCACTGATTGAAGAGATCAATTTGGACGGCTTGACTGCGGAACGGCGTGCGTTTTTGAAGAAACAGCTTTCCGAAACGCAGAGCGCGGATATTTCCACGATACATTCCTTCTGCGCAAAGCTCTTGCGTACCCATTTCTTTGCGGCGGGCGTGGATAACGCTTTCCGCGTGATCGGCGGCGACGACGCCGAAGGTACGGCGTTGAAAAACGCCGCTTTGGACGAGCTGTTTGAAGAAGGCTACGAAGAAAAGGAAGAAAAATTTGCCCACCTGCTGTCTGTATATTGGCGAAAAAAGAGCGACCGTACCTTGCGCAAGATTTTTCTCACGGCGTACGAGCACTTGCGTTGCCGCGCCGATTATCGGGAATATTTGGAGCGCTCGAAAGGATATGACGAGAGCGTTTTCGAGTGCATTTGCATCGATTTAAAGAAAAATCTGGACGAAAAGTGCCGATATTATTACGAGCTCTTGGAAGACGAGCGCGCGTATTTTACGGATTTTGAAGGGAGCGCGCAGCTTGCTCTTTGCGACGAGCTTATGGGGCTGTTGGAAGAAACGCTTTCCGCGCCCGATTATTTTGCGGCGTGCGCCGTACAGAAACCCAAATTCACCGTCAATCGCTCGTCCAAAAAAGACTCCGCCGAAAAGAGATTGCATACCGAGCGGCTGGCGTTTTTGAAGGGGCGCGTCGTGAAAATCTACGACGACGAGCTTTCCAAAACCCGCTCGAAAGAAGAAGAGCTGAAAAGCTTTATCCGTTCGGGGGAAACGGCGGAAGCGCTCGCTGTATATTTGTTGCGTTTTGACGAGAAGTACGAGGCGCTCAAAGCCGAGCGTGGTGTACTCGATTACAACGATTTGGAGCATAAAGCGCTTCGTCTTTTGAAGGACGAAGAGATTGCGCGGGAAATGCGGGAAAAGTACCGCTATGTGTTTGTGGACGAATATCAGGACGTCAATCCCGTGCAAGAAGAGCTGATTACAAGGCTTAGCGGGGAGAACCTGTTTTTGGTCGGGGACGTGAAACAGGCGATCTATGGATTTAGGGGGAGCAAATCCCGATTCTTTGTCGAAAAACAGAAGGAGTTTGAAAAGGGCGGCGGGCAAAATCTGTTTATGACCCGCAATTTCAGAAGCTCGGATAAAGTGCTCGACGCGGTGAACGCGCAATTCTCGCTTGCCATGACGCCGCGCGTCTGCGACGTGGATTATGCGCGCGATTCTCGCATGGAGAAGGGGGGCAGGTATGAGACGAACAGCGGAAAGGTCTGTGTGCATTTCGTTGGTAAGGAAGAGAAGAAACCCGCCGAGAAGCGGGGAGTATATTCGGTAAAAGCGCAGGCGGAAAAGAAGCTGCGGGAAGAAAGCTTGCTTGCCAAAACCATTCGCGCCATTATTGAAGACGAACGGGGGAATACCTTTTTCGACCCCGATACGGGGGAATACCGTCAAGTGCGATATTCGGATATCGCCGTGCTTTCGCGGAAAAAGCAGGGGCAGATTGCGCGGACGGTGGAATCGCTTGCCGCGGAAGGCGTGCCCGTTAATGCGGCGGCGGCAGTCAATATCTGCGAGTTTTCCGAAATCAAAATGCTGATCGATCTGCTTTCGCTCATCGATAATGCGGCGCAAGACGTGCCTCTTTGCAGCGTACTTCTTTCCGCGGTGGGAAATTTGACTGCGGACGATTTGACGGAAATTCGTCTTGCGTATAAAGACGAAGCGTTTTTCAGGAAGGCTTGTAAAAAATATTCGGAAGAAAAAGACGATGATTTAGCGAAAAAATTGCAAAGCTTTTACGCATATTTTGAAAAGCTGCGCGATCTTTCGCGTGTTTTAGACGCGGGGGAACTGCTCACCCGTATCATTTCCGAAACTCGCATGGAAAGCGAGCTTCTTGCCCGTGCAAACGGGGTTGCCGCGCTCAAACGCATACACCGCTTCGTAGAAGAAGCCGTAACGCCCGAACCCCTTTGCGTGCACGCGTTTTTGGATCGTTTGCGCGATCTTGGGTATAAGATCGAATACAGTGAAAACGGCGGGGAAGACTCGGTGAAGGTGCTCACCATGCATTCGTCTAAGGGTTTGGAATATCCCATCGTTATCTTGGACAATCTCAGTGCGCCTTTCCGCGGAATCGATCGCGATGAAGTGGAAGTGGAAGAAAAGTACGGGCTTGCGCCCTATGCTTTTGATGAAGAAAAGATGACGAAGTCTTCTACCTTGCTTAGACGCTTGCATGAGCATAATGAAACGGAAAGCTCCCGCGCGGACGGGTTGAATTTGTATTACGTTGCGCTCACTCGCGCAAAGTATGCTCTGCATATGCTCTTTGAGAGCCGCAGTGCGATGTCGGACGTGAAATACGCCCGCTCGTTTGCGGAGTTCACCGATTTTTCCGTTTGGGACGAATACGCTGTGCAAGACGAGCTGTTAGAGATCCCCAAGCAAGAGCGCACGGCGCTCGTGTTCCGCCCGGACGAGAACTTGGCAAGGCGGATTATGCAAGCGTTCTTATGGGAATATTCTTACGCGGGCTTTGAAAATCTGCCCGTCAAGAGCTCTGCAACGCAGCTTCTTTCCGCGGTCCCGCTTGCGGAAGAGCAAGAGAACGCGGGCTTGTTTGACGAAAGGGAAGAATATGCCGATAAGGGCGCAACCAGCAAGGAAGCGGGTATCGCCTACCACGCCTTTTTGGAGAATTTCGATTTTTCGTCGCTGTACGGTGCAAAGGGCGAGTTTATAGAAAAAACTGCTTTGCAGGAACTGGTTTCCGTGCTTTGCAAAGAAGCAAAGGGCGGGGGCATGGATGAGATGAACCTGCTTTCGGAAGAAAAGCTCGTGGAGATTTTATCCAACCCCGTATTCCGTGAATTGCAAGGGAAACGGCTGTATAAAGAGCAAAAATTTCTCGTGTCCTTGCCTGTAAAGGACACCTATGCAAAGCGGGAAAACGCGGACGGTGCGCTCTCGCAAAAGGACGGCGAAGAGATGATTTTCCAAGGCGCGATCGACCTTTTGGCGGTCGGGGAAGACGGACAGGTGCGGATTATCGATTATAAATTCTCGAAAGGGGGCGCGGAGTACTTGCGCGCGCATTATTTGCCCCAGCTCCGCCTTTATAAGCAGGCGGCTGCAAAGATTTTGCGCGTTGCACCCGAAAAAATCCGCTGTTCCATCGTGAATATCTATCATGGCTTCCAAGTAGATGTGGAAGTTTGACAGGCTTCGATAAAATTTGACAAACTAACCAAAAAGAAAAGTCTCCTTTCGGGCAATAACTAAACGGAAGGAGACTTTTTATGTGGTTTTGGAGTTGGTTACGAAACGTTTATACGGAAGAAAGCGCGCTCGCGCTGATCACGGTAATTGCCCTTGCGGGGCTGTTGCTTTCCCTGATTATAGGGTATGTAACGCGTTCGGGCGGGGTATATACCGCGCTTTCCGCGCTTGTCTTAGGGGGTGCGGGGATTGCGTGCTTTTGCGTGCAAATGAGTGCCACTGCGCGTGCGGTAGGACTTTGTGTCTTGTTGATTTTCTGTGGGTTGGCGTACTTGTTTTTGTCGGCGGTACTTGCCTTACGGGCAAAAATTATCGAGCGTAAACGCAGCCGTGCGGAGATAAAACGGAGATTGCAATACACCCTGCCCGATAGGGAAAACAGCTTCGTCCGCACGAGACTTAACACTGTTTTGCGGGCGGAAGAAGAGAGAGTAAACGCAGACATGGGTGGGGTGGACACCTTTGATCCGCCCATTAAACTGGGGTATGCCGCGGGGCTTTTGAAAAAGCTTAAAGACGCGCCTTTGAGCGCGGCGGAGCGCTTGCAAGCGGATGAAATGGAGAATGCCTTTTCTCTGTATTTGCACAAAACGGGCTGGACGGCGGGAGATCTTCGCGCCGTGAACGAATTATGTTCTTCCTTGCTCAAATTGTCGGCAAAATATTCGGTGTAATTACGCGCGGGGCGGGTCGAGCTCCAAGGCGAAAGGGGGCAAGGATAAGGTAAAGCCGATCAGTGTGCCCTTTTCAATTGCAGTCCGCAAAATAGGCTTGGTTACCACGGAATCCTTTTTGTCGGTAACGAGTGAAAGCATGGGGGCAGGTATGCGTTGACCGAGCGGATAAGGCTGTTCTTTTTTCAAAATCACCGCATCCGAGCACGCAAACAGTGCGGTAACGGGGAAGATCTCGTTTCGATCGGTAAAAAGGCGGGTGGCGACAAAATCTCGCATCTCTAAATCGGCTACTTTGCCCAAATAGCCCCCTTCGAAAGAATAGACGGGCGCGCCGAGCGTGATTTTCGCGCAGCTTTTGGGGTAAACGGCGCGCAAGCGGGAAAGGGTTACGTTTTCCGCGATTTTGCTTACGGCGGAAACACTGACGGCGAAGTCGGGCGTTGTTTGTGTGGATAGGCTTGAACAAAGTAGGTATTTTACGGCGTGGGATTTTAAGGAGAGCCCCACACCGCGGCATACGCCGTGCGCCGTATCGCCTACGCGGACGGTTTTTTCCGTAATGGAACTAAGAAGCATGATAAAAACTCCTTTTTCCTACGATGATACAAGATTTTGGAGTGCGAAAAAAAGGGGGCGGGAACTTTTTTCGTCGAATTTTGAAAAAAGTTTTTAAAAGGGTGTAAAAACGCTTGCCAAATGCAAAAAAGTTTGATAAAATAACGCAAGTAAAAGGAACGCGAGTTCTTTCCTATTGGGGCGTCGCCAAGCGGTAAGGCAACGGACTCTGACTCCGTCATTCGGGTGTTCGAATCACTTCGCCCCAGCCACGAAAAAGGCATACCAAGCGGTATGCCTTTTTTCGTGCGCCGCGGCGAAGGGCGAGAGTTCCCGCGTATCGGGTGTTCGCGCGAGGAGCGGAAAATGCGACGATGAAAACGAAAGGCGGCGCTATATCGAGCGACGACGCTTTGGTGCGCTGCCACCAAAATCACTTCGCCCCAGCCAAAAATACAGCACACCAAATCGGTGTGCTGTATTTTTCTTCAAGCCACAGGCTTGGTATGTAATCACGCGCCAGCGTGCATGTAATCGCCAAAAGTGCATGTAATCACTTTCACGGTGCGCTAAATCCGTCGCTCCACAAAAAATAGAATTTGATACCTTTTAGAGCGAATAAGGGGTTTACTTAGTGTGTTTTATGTGATATAATGGATTTGTATAATAATATAAAGTATGCGCGCATTGCGCTCGCGCCTAAATTTAAGGGCGTGTGCGGGAGAAAAAACGGCGCGCGGGGGCGTTCCCCTGTTTGGCGAAATTGCGCCAAGCGAAACTATCCATTCGAAAAAATAATTTTTTTTATTTTATGAAACCATTCAAGGGAGGAAAACCTATGAAAAAGATCAAGAAGCTGACGTTGCTCCTCGCATCGCTTTTGGCGTGCGGGACAATGACGGTTGCTTCGGGGTGTGTGGATTTCGTGATGCAAGGGCTTTTACCGCAAGCCAACACGGAAAGCAGCGACTCCGATGAGAGCACCGACACCGAAAGCGGCGAAACTTCGAACGACGGTGAAAGCTCGGAAGGCGGCGAAAACTCGGGCGGTGGTGAGACGTCCGATCCGGATGATTCTTCTAGCGACCAAGAAGAAAAATACACCGTAACCTTCAAGAACGAGGACGGCACCGTACTGCAAGAGAGTGAGGTGGAAGCCGGCTCGCTTCCCGTGTACGCGAACGTAACGCCCACCAAAGCGGCGACGGCGGAGTACACCTACACCTTTGCGGGTTGGGATAAAGCGCTTGCAAGCGTAACGGGTAATACCGTCTATACGGCTACTTACACCGCGACGAAGAATAAGTACACCGTAACGTTCAAGAACTACGACGGTACTACTTTGCAAAGCGTGCAAGTGGAATACGGCAGCCTGCCTACGTATGCGGGAACGCCTACCAGACCTTCCGATACGCAGTACGTCTATACTTTCGCGGGTTGGGATCAGACGATCTCCGCGGTAACGGGCGAAGCTACGTACGTGGCAATCTACACGCAGAAGGCGAATACATACATCGTAAAACTCCAGATGCCCGACGGCACTAAGATTGATGAAATCGTCGGCGGCGTTTACGCTATGTCGGCGGCGGCGCTCTACGAAGACGATATGATTCCCGAAAAAGCGGGTCATACCTTCGAAGGCTGGTATATCGATGATTACAAAGTACAAAAGAGCGATATGCTGACGGGCGAAGTTGCCCTTACGGCACGCTTCACGGTGAACACGTACGTGATCACGTGGGTTGTAGAAGGTACGAGCACCACTACGGAATGGGAATACAATACGCTCCCTGAATATAAAGGCGCAACGCCCGAAAAAGAAGGCACGGCAACCAACGACTTCAAATTCACGGGTTGGTCGCCCGCAATTTCTAAGGTAACGGGCAACGCCACCTATACCGCGCAGTTTGAGGCGATCGGTAAGCAGTACACCGTAACTTGGATGGCAAACGGCGCAGTTTACGCTACCACGAAGGTCGAAGGCGGTAAGACGGCGGAAGCAACGAAGCCCGCAGATCCCACCAAGGCAAGCGAAGGCGCGTATAGCTATACCTTCAAGCACTGGTCGCTTTCCGAAAACGGCGAAGCGGTAACGTTTGAAGCGATCAACGGAGACGGTACGGTATATTACGCCGTCTTTGACGCGATATTAAATGCGCATACGATTACATTCTATAATGAAGACGGTACGTCGGTATTGCAAAGCGGTAAAGTTGCAGAAGGCGACAAGCCTGTATTTACGGGCGCAATGCCTGCGGCTACAAAGGCGGGCTACTTCTTCAACGGCTGGGCTACGAGTGCAGGCGGCGCGGTAACCGACCTTGCAACCGTAACGGGCGACGCAAACTACTATGCGGTATTTGAAAAAGCTACGTCTGCGGCGCAGTTGTTTGAAGGAAAAGGTACGGAAACAGAGCCTTACCTGATCCAGACGGCGCAAGACCTTTGGGATCTGTCGGTATTGACGGAAGGCGCAAATTACGGTGATAGCAGTATCTACTTCAAGGTTACGGCAGACATCGAC
>JAZQLT010000166.1:0-2534 GCA_045542815.1 Candidatus Scatosoma sp.
TGTGTGTGAATGTTGTCTTCCTAAGACCGCTTGGCCTCCGACTTAAACGCTTTACCGTTGCGGAATCTTCCACAAGCGCCACGACGATTTCGCCGTTTTCCGCCGTTTGCTGACGGCGCACGATAATCTTATCGCCGTCCATAATGCCTGCGTCTATCATGGAAGTGCCCTGCACGCGAAGCATAAACAATTCTTCACCGCGAAACTCGTCGGCAGGGAAGGTATAATAGTCTTCATAGTTTTCATAAGCAAATACGGGCTGACCTGCGGTAACCGTACCGATCAAGGGAATACTAATTCCCGAGCTCTTTGCCAAAGTAACCGAACGTTTTTTATTATTCGCTTTGTTTAAATATCCGCGGTCTTGCAGTTTTTGGAGATAGCTATACACGGTTGCGGTGGATTTAATCCCGCATTCCTTGCCGATTTCGCGGACGGAAGGGGTGTAACCGTTTTCTTCCGAAAACTTACGGATATAATCCATCACCTTAATCAATTTATCTTCGCCAACCATAAAATGCCTCGTCTTTTGTTAGTATAGCCAAGTTGGGATAATCCAAACTCGGTCAATTTCATTATAACATACTTTTTTCAAAAAAGCAAACAAATGTTTAAGAAAAATGCTTGATTTTTTTAATTTTTTTGATATAATAGAAGAAAAGAACTGCGGAGGAAGAGTATGGAACGGAAAATCGGCGAACCTTGCGTATTATACGAGCGGGAGTGTATCGGTTGCTTAGAGTGCGAAACTTGCGACCTTGACCCGAATAAAGTATGCGATAATTGCGGGAAATGCATTGAAATGGACGACGTAGCGTCCATAAAGATTGATAAAATTTACATGAACCCCGAAGAGTATAAAGAATAATGCAAAAAGCGGAAGCACACAGCTTCCGCTTTTCATTATTTTAAAATGAATTCCGTGAACTTATCCGCATACCGCAAAGGGATTACGGCTTCAATGTATTGTCCGTCGTCGGTAAATTCTGTGTGGCGCTCCCTAATCAATTGTTTTTGAGAATTATACTTGTTCAGCTGCGCATAGGGCACGAAGAGTTTGCAAAATAAGTATTCTTCGCTGAATTGCTTTAAAATTTCCCGTTTTAAAGCGGAGATGCCAATATTTTCCTTTGCAGAAATAGCGATACTCCCATATGGCAATACAGTTAGATCGGAAAGCCCTTCGCTCTTATTCATAACAAGAAGATAGGGCGCGGAAAAATCCAATTCCTTTAAGGTTTGCAAGGTAATCTGCATTTGCATATCGTATTCGCCCATAGCGTCGCAAACAATAAGTGCCAGATCGCAATTTAAGGCACTTTCCAGCGTAGATTTAAAGGCTTCGATGAGATTGTGGGGGAGATCCTGCAAAAAGCCGACTGTATCCACAAGCAAAAACTCCACGCCTTCGATTTCAAACTTCCGTGCGGTGGGATCGAGCGTTGCAAAGAGCTCATTTTTAACATATACGTCTGCGCCCGTCAATACGTTCATTAACGTAGATTTCCCCGTGTTGGTATAACCGACGAGCGCAACCGTTTTCACTTCGTCCTTTCTACGGCGTACCGTTTGTAACGAACGCCGTTTTTCCGTTTCTTTCAAACGCTTTTCCAGATAATTGATACGCCCGCGGATATACCGTCTGTCCGTTTCCAGCTGTGTTTCGCCCGGACCGCGCGTACCCACACCGCCCCCAAGGCGGGAAAGGGCTGCGCCTTTGCCCTTTAAACGGGGATAAATGTATTTCAGCTGCGCTAACTCGACTTGCAGCTTGCCTTCGCTTGAACGGGCGTTTTTAGCGAAGATATCGAGAATGAGCGTAGTGCGGTCAATCACTTTGCGATTGCCAAGCGCCGCGGAAATATGCAAAGTTTGAGAAGGGGATAGCTCACCGTTAAAAAGCACGGTGATTTCTTCTAAACCGTCCAAACGCTCGTTTAATTCTTGCAACTTACCCTCACCGACAAAGGTGGCGGGATTGATTTCACGGACATTTTGATATATCGTACCCGCATACAACGCGCCGGCACTTTCAATCAAAGATACCGCTTCCGCTTGCAAAACCTTATATTTTCCGCTGTTTTCGCGGGTAATCGGTTGTAAAATATAGATTTTTTCGATTGTGGTGTCAATATTTTCGTGCATACAGAGAATTATTCTTCCATATCGTTATTTTGGCGGAGTTTTACTTTATCCGCAACCATTCTGCGGTTGTCTTCCGTGATTGCCGCGTAGTGCTTTTTCGTAGTATTTACGTCCCGATGCCCCAAAACGTCTGCAACAATATAGATATCTCCCGTTTCATTGTACAGCCTTGTGCCGTACGTACTTCTCAGCTTATGCGGCGTGATTTTTTTCAAAGGGGAGACCATTTTGCTGTACTTTTTTACCAAAATTTCCACTGAACGCACGTTAATGCGCTTATATTGCATGGAAAGGAAGAACGCAGGTTCGTTTGCGGGTACCTTCGGGTCGTTATTTTTTTCCGTGATATATTCCTGTAAAGCGAATTTTACTTCGTCGGAGAAGAAGAG
>JAZQLT010000167.1:0-5692 GCA_045542815.1 Candidatus Scatosoma sp.
AAGGAGTTGTGTGTGAATGTTGTCTTCCTAAGACCGCTTGGCCTCCGACTTGTTTGAAAAAATGACGAAAACGCGTATCCCGCGTTTGATTATCGGCTTAGGAATACCGACTACGCTTAGCATGATGGTTACGTCGCTTTATAATCTTGCGGATACCTATTTCGTTTCCTTGATCGGGAACGACGCGGTAACGGCGGCGGTGAGCAACCTGCTCGCGCTGATGTCCATCATTCAAGCAATCGGATTTACCTACGGCATGGGCAGCGGCAGTATCGTTTCCAAGCTTTTGGGAAAGCGGGATCGTGAAGGAGCGGATAAAGTTGCTTCTTCGGCGTTCTTTATCGCCGCGGTAAGCGGTACGCTCATTTTACTTTTTGGCTTGCTGTTTCTAACGCCGCTCATGCGGTTGTTCGGCTCGTTAGACGCGGAAACGATAGGGTACTCCAAGGAGTACGCGCGCTATATCTTATTTGCCGCGCCGTTTATGTGTATGTCTTTCGTGTTGAATAACGTTCTCCGTGCGGAAGGCAAGGCGGTGCTTTCTATGATCGGCTTGATTGCAGGTGCGCTCGTCAACGTAGTATTAGACCCCATTTTGATTTTCGCCGCAGACATGGGTATCGCGGGTGCGGCAATCGCTACCTGCGCCAGCCAAATACTTAGCTTTGCGGTTCTGCTTGGAATGTTCCTTGCGAGAAAGACGATCGTCCGCATTCGGGTACGTTCGATATCTTGGCATTATTCGGTGTACTGGGACGTGATTGCAACGGGTTTCCCGTCCTTTTGTAGGCAAATCCTTGCCAGTCTTTGTTCCGTGTTCTTAAACCGCGCGGCATACAACTGCGGCGTAGCCGCTTACGGCGCGGAAGAGGGCGGTAAGGCGGCGCAGGCGGCATTCGGCGTCGTGCATAAGGTGTTTATGCTGGCGTTTTCCATATCGCTCGGCATAGGGCAAGGATATCAACCAGTTTTGGGCTATAATTACAGCGCAAAACGCTTTGATCGGGTTAAATCCGCATATCTTTTCACACTCGTCTTTTCTACGGCGTTGATGGGGGTGTTCTGTATCTTCTGTGCGATTTTCGCGCCCGCGCTCATGCGTGTGTTCAGCTTATCGGATACCGCTACTAAGATCGGTGCGCTCGCCTTGCGCCTGCAGTGTATTACCATGACTTTGCTGCCCTTGAACTTTATGGCGGGCTTGACCTATCAAGTCGTGGGAAACAAAGCCTTAGCGTCCTTGCTTTCCATTTCCCGCCAAGGCTTATTCTACGTTCCGCTCGTTTTGATTTTGCCGAACACAATGGGGCTTTTGGGCGTACAGTCCTGTCAGGCGATCTCCGATTTCTTCGCCTTCTTCTTTGCAATTCCGTTCACGGTTATGTTCTTTAAGAGTTTGAAAAAAGAAGCGGAAAAAGCGGAAGAAATATAGGAGTAAAAGAACAAACAAATAGGGCAGGTATGCGTTGAACGCGTACCTGCCCGTTTTTTATGGCTTAGATTATACGATACCGTGCGCCATCATAGCTTCCGCAACCTTTTCAAAGCCTGCGATGTTTGCGCCCATTACGTAGTTGCCTTCAAAGCCGTATTTCTTTGCTGCTTTGTCGATGTTGTGGTAAATGTTTACCATGATCGTTTTGAGCTTCGCGTCAACTTCTTCGCTCGACCAGTACAGTCTGCCCGAAGATTGCGCCATTTCCAAGGCGGAGGTTGCAACGCCGCCTGCGTTTGCCGCTTTTGCAGGGAGATATACAACGTTCTGCGCCGCTTGGAAAACCTCGATTGCGTCCAACGTCGAGGGCATATTCGCACCTTCCGCAACGTATTTCACGCCGTTCTTCACAAGAGCCGCCGCGCTTTCGCCGTCGATCTCGTTCTGCGTTGCACAGGGGAGCGCTACATCGCAAGGGATCGTCCAAATGCCTTTGCAGCCTTCTACGTATTTCGAACCGGGTACCCTTGCCGCGTACTCTTTAATACGTGCGCGTTCTACTTCTTTGATCTGTTTTACAACGTCCAGCTGAATGCCGTTGGGGTCGTAGATATAGCCGTTAGAGTCGTACATGGCTACCACCTTTGCCCCAAGCTGCTGCGCCTTTTCACAGGCGTAAATAGCCACGTTGCCGCTGCCGGAAACAATCGTAGTTTTGCCCTGGAAAGAATCGCCGCGAAGACGCATCGCTTCTTGAGTGATATAGACAAGCCCGTAGCCCGTCGCTTCTTTTCTAATCAGCGAACCGCCGTAGGAAAGTCCGCGCCCCGTCAAAACGCCGACGTGTTCGTCGCGAATTCTCTTGTACTGGCCGAAAAGGTAGCCCACTTCGCGAGCGCCAACGCCGATGTCGCCTGCGGGAACGTCGGTGTCCGCACCGATATGGCGGAAGAGCTCCGTCATAAAGCTTTGGCAAAATGCCATAATCTCGCGGTCGGATTTGCCCTTAGGATCAAAATCGGAGCCGCCTTTGCCCCCGCCGATGGGAAGCCCCGTAAGGCTGTTTTTAAGGATTTGTTCAAGACCTAAGAATTTGATCACGGAAAGGTTCACGGAAGGGTGAAAACGCAAACCGCCCTTATAGGGGCCGATTGCGCTGTTGAACTGCACGCGGTAGCCCTTGTTTACGTGTACCGCGCCGTTGTCATCTACCCAAGGCACGCGGAAAAGAATGGTGCGTTCGGGCTCGGTGAAGCGTTCCAAAAGCGCCGCTTTTTCATATTCGGGATGCGCGTTGATTACGGGCTCCAAGGTCAAAAGGATCTCGGTTGCCGCTTGGTGAAATTCCTTTTCACCGGGGTTGCGTTGTTTAAGGTCGTCTAATACTCTCTGTACGTAAGACATAAAATATCTCCTAAAAATTAAATTTCAAATTAGGTTTTTAATCGAATTTCTCGATACATGAATATCTTATCATGTTTTTTTTCGTTTGGCAAGGATTTAAAAGGGGAGATTGGAAAAATCAAATTCACTTTTAATTATAAGGAGTATAAGCTTTGCTTATGTTAAAAATACGAAAAAACAATTGATTTTTATGGAAAAAAGGAGTATAATAGAAAGAAAGCAATGCGGAATATGCCTGTATAGTTAAATGGATATAACAGCCCCCTCCTAAGGGGCCGTTGTGGGTTCGATTCCCGCTGCGGGTACCAACTAAAAGGAAAAAGCGATGAGAAAACAATTAAAGGCTATTATTCAACGGGAAAGGGAACTTTATCTGCCGCAAGCAAAAACGCGTAAAGCTCGCTTTATGGCAAGATTTATGCACGAAGAATCCTATGAGATTTTCCGTTGGATAAAGCATCTTCGTATGGCGGAATATTACGGGTCGCATACGAGAACGTTGTTTGATAAGATCCGTTGCGTGTTGCATGCGCGTAAAATGTGTATTTTGGGAAATCGGCTTGGCTTTTTCATTTCTACGGGGTGTCTGGGGAAAGACGTTCTCGTGCATCATAAGGGCGATATTATTATCAATTATAGAAGTGTTATCGGCGACGGGTGTCGCTTACACGGTGATAACTGTATTGGAAATAACGGAAAAGATACCGCTTGCCCCGTGCTTGGCAAAAACGTGGACGTGGGGGTCGGTGCGAAAATCATCGGCGGGGTAACCATTGCGGATGATATCATTATTGGGGCAAACGCGGTTGTTACCAAATCTTTCTTAGAGCCGGGGATAACGATTGCAGGCGTTCCCGCCAGAAAGATCAAATAGGAAATTCCCGCTGCGGGTACCAAAATAAACCCGAATCTTATCAGGGATTCGGGTTTGTCATTTTTATATTAAACAAAAGGATAACGATTATGCCGACTTTGGAGATTTTAGGAACACAATTGAACTTTTCTATTCTGCCGCTCAAAGCTTTTTCAAACGGGCGATATGCGCGCATACAGATCGGGATTAAAAACGAGTATATCGATTATGCGCAGATCAACGAAAATATTTTGCGCGAAGATTTGGAAGAATGGATTTTCAGTATGTTCCGATTGCTTGCGGGCGGGTATGGAAGAGAGTATAATCTGAGCTTTGAAAACACAGGATTTGCCGTGGACTTGTATCCGCATACGGAGAACGGACGGGAAGTTTCCCGATCGGAACGGCGCAAAAACGATTGTATCATGCTTGTGCGGCTGATGCTTCGCTCGTCCGACAAAAAGACCTTTTTGGGCGGTACGCAGTCTTTCCTTTTGCACCGTACGGAGATAAAAGAATTTGCCGTAGCTTTGCGAAAAGAATTTGATGAAAGCTTCGCTAAATACATACATGGTAAGGGCAAATACCTGTTTGCGGGGGTTAGCCCCTTGGGATATAACGGTTGCAATTATTGGTATTTTGATAAATCGGGAAAGGTAAAGGCAGGCGATTACGTTTGGGTGCGTATGGGGAAGCATAACATCGAACAGATTGTCTATGTCGATCAAGTGCGCTATTTCACTGAGGATACGGCGCCGTATGATCCCGCTACGGTAAGACAGATATTTAGAATTGCAACGGAAGAAGAAAGAAAAGACGCAGGTGTATGAGCGGCTAAGGAGTGGCGGTATATGAATGCAGATTTTAAGATTCACGGATTGCAAATTGAAACGGAAAGATTGTTATTAAGACCGTTTAGGCAATTCGATTTAGACGATTTGAATGCATACGCTTCGGTTGCAGGCGTCGGCGAAATGGCGGGCTGGAAGCATCATGAAAGCAAGGAAGAAACCCAAAAAATATTGGACGGGTTTATTCGTGAAGATAAGACGTTTGCTATCGTTTATAAAGAAAACGGTAAAGTGATCGGTTCTCTCGGTATAGAAAAATATGGAATGGAAGGCGCTTTGAGCGAGTTTTTTAACTATCGGGGAAGGGAAATCGGTTACGTCTTATCCAAGGATTACTGGGGGAAAGGCATTATGCCGGAAGCGGTAAAGGCAGTGGTAGAGTATCTGTTTAACGTTTTGGACTTGGATTTTTTACTCTGTGGGTATTATGATTTTAACACGCAGTCTAAAAAAGTTCAGGAAAAGTGCGGTTTCAAACCGTATAGAAAGCTTGTAATGGATACGTCTATGGGAACACGGGAGCCGGGCGTTTTGAACTTGCTTGTAAATCCAAGTAAGGAGATCCCATTCGTTTTTTCCCATCCCGAAACGTTGATTTATAAAAACTGAAAAGTCGGAAGAAGTAATTTAGGGTTGCCCGATACGGGCAACCCTAAAATTGTTCTATGGTATGACCACGGAAAAGAGATTTTAGGAAAAGTCGAGACAACGGGGATCGAACTTACGCTCCCTGTGTCCCCGAAGTGTCCTGCAAAGATTTTTTGTGTAATTTCGGGTGATTTTAGGGGCTTTCGTGTCCAGAAACGGTGCTAATCCGTGCTCTTGTTAACACTGTTTCCACGTAGTCCGAGTCTGTAGATGGTCAAAGATGTGGTCAAACGCAGTATTTTGCGATGACCACATCTTTATTTTTTCAAAACGATATACCCATGTACGAGTTTATTCTTTCAAGGGACGTATAAAGCATTATTGCAATCCATCGATTTCAGTTGATTACAATTTGTAAACAACTCGTTTCTCATTAATATTTTCAGTTGTCTACAAATTGAAGACAACTGTATTTTACAATACGCGAATTAAGTTTGTTGCAGTATAGCATAGCTTCTCAAATAAGTCAAATCCTTTCTCTCACTACGCAAAATTTGATAC
>JAZQLT010000168.1:0-4859 GCA_045542815.1 Candidatus Scatosoma sp.
GAAGGGGGGTCTTTTTATCCAGACTTTCGCCCCGATAGGAGCAAAAGGCGGTGGGAATACAAAGGGTGTGATCCTTTACGAAGGCGTAGGAGGTGGGATCCCAAGCGGAATAGCCCCTTGCTTCAAAGGTGGCGCGAAGCCCGCCCGAGGGAAAGGACGACGCGTCCGTTTCGCCCTTGACAAGCTCCTTGCCCGAAAATTCCATGATGACTTTCCCGTCCTTATCGGGCGAGATAAAGCTGTCGTGTTTTTCGGCGGTGATCCCCGTCATGGGTTGGAACCAGTGGGTATAGTGGGTTGCGCCCAAAGAGATCGCCCAGTCCTTCATGGCAGCCGCAACGGCGTTTGCTACGGACAGGTTCAGGCTTTTTCCGTCCTTGATCGTGCGCTTGAGCGAGTGGTAAATGTCTTCGGAAAGGGTAGATTTCATGACCTTGTCGTCAAAGACCATACACCCAAAGTAATCGGACACGAGTTTCATAATGCATATCTCCTAAGTAGAATACGAAAAAAAGCAAAGACAAGCTTGTCTTTGCCCTATTATAGCCTATTTTCAAACTTTTTGTCAACGGTTTCAAAGAAGTAATCTAAAAATCCTTTAGGATTTTGCGGGGGAAGAGTCCGTTTCCTGCGTGCGCTGCCGTTTCTTCCAGGAAAGAAAGCCGTAGGTATCGTTGACGAGAAAGGTCAAAAAGCAAAACACCATGGGGAGATAGGAAAGGTTTTCTATGGAAGCAAGCACCCAAAGCCCGATCAGCACGATATCGTTCGCACCGTAAGCGAGCGCATAATAGGGGCTGCGGAAAATCAAAAGGGAAGCCGCGAAAAAGCTCGTCGCCACCGAAACGGTGCTAAGAAGCAGGTTTGCGGTGTTAAAATAGCGCAAGATGAAATAAAATACAGCCGTAACCGCCAGCGTTGCAAGGCTCAAAAGCAAAAGCTTTTTCGCGGACGTTTTCGCGATTTTTACTTCCGCTTTGCCCTTTTCGGAAGGGTTTTTCAGCCAAGTGATACAGGCGACGATTGCGCTTGGAAGGCTCATGAAAACGTAAGTGATCATCTCGCCGTAGTATCGAAAATTCAGGGAAACGATACCGTATAGAATGCTGAAAATAATGATGAGAAATTGCCCGACTACGTTGCCCTTTGCAATGAAAATCAGCGAAGAGACCCCTACCAGGGACGCGATGAGCGTTAAAAAGTAGAAATCCTCGCTAAGCACAAAGGAAAGAGTGATAACGGTTACGGAGCACGCCCAAAGACACCACTCGAATATGGAAAAATAGTTAAGGATTTTTTTAAGTTTATGTTTCATAATTTTAGGTAGGCAATAAAAAACGCTCCTATCAAGCGTCTTCTAAGACCTAACGACGCATGATACGAACGCGCGCGGCAAAACCGCAGGCTAGCCACCCGGTGGCGGCGAGATATAATATATCTATTATATAGTTTATGAGAAGAAAAGTCAACGCTTTGACGGCGCAAAAGCGAAAAATTCACAAAATAAAATTTGCGTTCATTTGCTTGCGATTTGTAAAAGTTTTTAGTATAATAAAAGCAGTGAGAGAATTTTTACTACAAAAGGAGAAAATATGTTAGAAGCTATCCTATTATTGCTTGCGGGCGTAGGCGTATTTATCGCGGGTATGAATATGCTCAGCAGCGGTTTGGAAAAGAGCGCGGGCGGGGGCTTGAAAAAGCTGCTCGGCAAAATCAGCAACAACCGTTTTGCGGGCGTAGGCGTCGGCGCGGCGGTTACGGCGATTATTCAAAGCTCGTCCGCGACTTCCGTCATGGTCATCGGGTTCGTAAACGCGGGTATTATGACGCTCGCGCAGGCGGCGTCTATTATCATGGGTGCGAATATCGGTACGACGATCACGGGTATTTTGGTATCCTTGCAGTCTTTGCCCATTTCCGACTTTGCGATGTTGCTCGCCTTCATCGGGGTCATGATGACCTTCTTCAAACCCGAAAAGGTAAAGCAAATCGGCGGGATTTTATGTGGGTTCGGGTTGATTTTCGTAGGTTTGGAGCTTATGGGTTCGTCCTTAAAGAACTCCAAAGAAGTCAACGATTTCTTTATTAACTTATTCAAAACGATTGATTTCCCCGTGTTGCTTATCCTTTGCGGGGCGGTGTTTACGGCTGTAATTCAAAGTTCTTCGGCGGCAACGGGTATTTTCATTACCATGGTCGGCACGGGTGCTTTGAATATGGGGGACGCGTTGTTCCTTGTTTTGGGTTCGAATATCGGTACCTGCGTTACGGCGCTGATCGCTTGTCTTGGTACTACCGTCAATGCAAAGCGTACGGCGTTTATACACCTTTCCGTTAAGATGATCGGTGCGTTCCTGTTCATGGTGCTGATTTGGCCCTTGAAATCGTCCGTATTGCGGATTTTGGAATACTGCCTGCCTGGCAATCCACAAATGCAGCTTGCTTGGTTCCACGTTGCCTTCAACGTAACGACGACTTTGGTGCTGTTGCCTTTCATTAAGCAGATCGTTCAACTTGCAACCTTCGTGATTAAGGATAAACCCACGAAAGAAGAGTCTTTGCAGCTCAAATTCGTGGACGACCGCCTGCTCAAAACTCCGCCCGTTGCACTTATGCAGGTAAAGAAGGAAGTGGAGTACATGGCGTCGCTCGCCAAGGAAAATCTTGCAAGATCCTTTGAAATTATGAAAGAGAACGCGGAAGATTATACTACGGAGATCAAAGAAAAGGAAAAGATAATCAACTTTACCAACCATGCCTTGACGAGATATTTGATCAAGCTTTCCGCGCTCGTGGACGTAAAGCAGGAAAAGACGATCGGTTCGTATTTCCACGTTTTGAACGACTTAGAGCGTATCGGCGATCATGCGGAAAACTTCTATGAAATCGCTGTGGAAATGCAGAGCTCGGGCTTGCGCTTCTCCGATTCGGCAATCGGCGATTTGGAAGAAATGCAGCACAAAGTTTTGCATATGTTCGAGCTTGCGGCGGAAACCTTCGACGACGCGCAAACGGATAGATTGAAACAGCTTACCGAGCTGGAAAATCAGGTAGATGGCATGAAGCGTTCGCTTTCGGAAAGCCACTACACCCGTCTTGCGGAAGGGCTTTGCAAAGTGGAACTCAGTCCGTACTTCACTTCTACGATTGCGGGCTTAGAGCGTGTTGGCGACCACCTTATCAACGTCGGGTACAGTATTCTCGACCCTACGGGTTCGCAGAGCGCGTCCAAAAAACAACTTTCGTAAGCTATTGTAATAAGAATACCGCGCGGGCTGTCTTTTCAGCCCGCGTGATTATTTTGTGTAAACATGGAAAGTATGTGAAATTTTTTATCCCATTTTGTTAAGCGCTTGCCTATTTTCTTTTAGAGTAGTATAATAGCATAGACTACATGAGAGAAAGGAGAACAAGCAGAATGTCGAAAAAAGAGAAGGGAACGGCGCAAAAGCGCAAATGGTGGTTTCGCTTTTTAAAGAAGCTTATGAAAGGGCGGTACAAACAGCCCACGTTTGTGTATTTGGGAGAAAAGTTCGGCAACGGGGGCATTATTTTAAGCAACCACGAAGGGACGGACGCGCCTATGTCCTTGGAGCTGTATTGCGATAAACCCGTCAGAATGTGGGGGGCGAGCGAGATGAACTCCGGACTCATTCCTATGTATAAATACCAAACGCGGGTATATTATCACGAGAAAAAACACTGGAATTTGCACTTGGCAAGGTTGTTTTGCTTAATTGCCAGTCCTTTGACGAACTTGTTTTATAAAGGCTTGAATTTAATTTCCACGTATCGGGACGGACGGTTTTTAAAGACTCTGCGTGAGAGCACAGACGCGCTTAAAAACGGGGAGAACATCGTTATTTTTCCCGAAGATTCCACGAAAGGGTATTTGGAAGAACTGGAAGGCTTCCACGCGGGGTTTGTGGCGTTAGCGGAAACTTGCAAGAAGAAGGGCATGGACGTGCCCGTTTACGTAACCTATTTCCGTAAAAAGGATTTGGTGTACGTAGTAGATAAGCCCGTTTTATATTCCGAACTTTCTGCAAACGGGGAAACGAGAGAAGAGATTATAGAAAAACTGCTGACGCGCTGTAACGAGCTGGGTAAAATGCAGTTTGCTATTCCCGAAGGTGCAAAAGAGCTTTGTCTTGGCGGGGAAAGCGCGGAAGAAAGCGCGTTCACAAAGGCGTAAAAAGTCGGAACTTTTTTTCATTTGCCTATTTACAAACGCGAAAAACTTTGGTATAATATAAATGGTGGATAGAACTTCCGCTGACGGAATATATATACAAAAGGAGTGGAAAATATGGGCAAATTCGTAATCAAAAAGACCCCTTCGGGCGCATTCAATTTCAGCTTGTACGCGGCGAATAAGGAAAAAATCGCCGTATCTTCGCAGGTGTATTCGACAAAATCCGCCTGCAAAAAGGGTATGGAGAGCATCGGCAAGCATGCGGTGCGCTGTATTGAAGAAGACAGAGTGGAAGACCAGACCTTGAAAAACCCCGTAGCCAAGACCTGCCCTAAATTCGAAGTGTATTTTGATAAGGCGGGGCTGTACCGTTACAGACTGATTGCTTCCAACGGCGAAAGCATCGCGATGAGCGAAGAAGGCTACAAATCCAAGAGCGGTGTTATGAACGGGCTCAAGAGCGTATCTGTCAACGCGGTGAACGCGGAAGTGGTAGATGAAACCTTGGAAAAATAAAGAAATGCAAAACAAGCCGAGAACGCTCGGCTTGTTTTTTTGTTCTTCGCGCGAACCTCCGCGTATGCGGAAAGTACTCAATCTCTTCTCCGCGCAATGAAAAAAGCACCCACAAGGGGTGCTATTCGTTGGCGCAGAGAAGAGGATT
>JAZQLT010000169.1:0-2157 GCA_045542815.1 Candidatus Scatosoma sp.
CTTTTTTACTCTTGACATTTTTCTTTTTTATTGCTACAATCAATACATGTACGAAAACCGCAAACAAGAACTTATCTATTTAGAAGAACTGGTCTATGCCAACGAATTTCTGCACGTTGCCTTGCTGGGGATTACAAAGCCCAATCCACAGTACTTTATTTGCCATTCGGCAAAAATCGGTACGCTTTGGAACCGCTATAACTTCGAATACGTCATCTCCGGCAAAGGGCATATCGAAACCCCCGAAGGCACTTTCCTCGTGGAAGCGGGCGATTTCTTCTTTTTAAACAAAGAACGCGAGCATATCTATTACGCGGACAAGGACGAGCCCTTTGAAAAAGCCTTTCTCTCCGTGCAAGGCACGCTGATCGATCAATTAACGGCGTTTCACTCTCTAACGGACAGCGTCGTCATCAAGCGCGTGAACGTCCGACCTGTTTTCGAGCGTTTGTTTGCACTCGCAGAGCAATACCCTTCTTCCAACCTGCTTTCGGAAAACTATCCGGAAATATGCAAGCTTTTGGCGGAGCTTTGCCAAAACCTTTCCCCTGCCGACTTTTCCAAGGGTAAGCCCGAAGCAACTCCCACCGCGGTAATGCAAGAATACATACATAAAAACATTTACACAAAGCTCCGCGTACAGGATATCGCAACGGAAGCACACCTTTCCACCAGCTACGCGGAAAAAATCTTTAAGGAAACGTGCGGAACGTCCATTACCCGATACGTACTGGACAGAAAGCTGCAGCTTGCGCGGCATTTGCTCATTTATACGTACATGAACGTGGAAACGGTAGCGTTAAAACTCTCCTTTTCCAACGCAAAGCATTTTACCAAGATGTTTAAACAAAAATACGGGCTTTCCCCCACGAAATACTGCAAAGATTTTCACAATCGCCATCTAAGAAATTTGGAATAACGAAAAAGGAGTTTCTTCACCGAAACTCCTTCTTTTTTATCTTTCTACGACTTCCAACGTACCGTTTTTGGGGACAATTTCACAAATTCTCGCCGTTCTGGTGTCGATATCCGTCTGCGTGTTCACACCCTTTTCTCTGCCGTGGTAGAACACGAAATACCGCCCGTTTTCTTCCAGCACGCTGTGATGCCCCGTGCCTTCTTCTTCATCGTTCTTGCACAAAAGCGGGCAATAGGTGTCTTCGTCGGGGTACTTCGTAAAGGAAAGTTTGCAAAGATCCTTCTCATCGGACTTGCACACCGCATACCCGATATAGTATTTCTCGTTTTGGTAGCAATTCCCCGAATACATCAAATAGTGATAGCCGTCCTTTTCAAAATAGAACGCGCCTTCCAAGGTATGCCAGTGCTGTCCCTTTTTAAAGCGATCGCGCATGAAAATTTCTTCGTCCAAAGTCGCCCGCACCGCCACAACGGGATTGCCGCACATTTCCGTGGGCGAAAGCATTTTATCCACCACGATCAGCGTTCCCGCGCGCTCCGCTTCCGCGTCGTTGACGGAATAGTACATAAACAGCTCTCCACCGCTCTCCACTACGTGTGCGTCAATGGAGAAAGGCGCAATCAGCTCTTTCACGAACGTAAAAGGACCTTCGGGCGAGTCGCTCACCGCTACACAGATACGCTCCGTATGTACGTCTTCTTCGCTTTCGGGCATGGACGAATAATACAGGTAGAACTTCCCGCCGACTTCCGTTACGGCAGGCGCCCAATATTCCTTTTCGCCTTCTTTCACGAAACAAAAACCGAGATATTCCCAGTTCAATTTATCCGCGCTCTTATAAAGCTGTACCCCTTCCACGTGCGTAGCGTACATATAGTACGCGCCGTTTGCTTTGATTACGTAAGGGTCGCCTTGAGAACGGGTTTGATCGATGTTTAATTTCATAACGTTTGCTCCTTATGGCAATGATTGTATTTATTATACCGCAAAGGACAAATTCCGTCAAGTGATTTGACTATTTATCCCGCAAAGAAAAATGTGCGAGGGGAAATTCCTTCGCGGATTTTTTAACTAAGAATGATTATGCGCCGTAGCATTCCACTTCATAGAAGGTTACGAAGCCTTCCGTGCCGTCGCCAGTCGTCTTTTCACCGGGAATGGTGATTCTAATAGACATAACCTGTGCGCCGCCAAGGTTGAATACCAACCAATCGTTCGTGCCTGCTTCTACAAAG
>JAZQLT010000170.1:0-7077 GCA_045542815.1 Candidatus Scatosoma sp.
CGTTGCAAAACGCTTACATATCTCCCCTAAAGAATGTATGGTGATCGGCGATAGGGTGAGCGATATCTTATGTGCAAAAAATGTTGGTGCAGATGCGGCACTCGTCTTGACCGGCTACGGACAAAACGAAAAAGCGGAAGCGTTGCGCTTGTTTCCAGATCTTTGCATACTTTCCCGTTTTGACGATATTATAAATCTACTTTAAAGGAAAAGCGTAGCCTTATCGGCTACGCCATTTTAATCGTTATCGCAACGTTCTATCGAACAAATGAAGTCGTTTTCCGCTATAATTTCGTTCAATCTGGTGGAAGAGAATTCTTTATCCGTATTCAGCGTTGCGCTATATACCACACGGCTTTCTTCGCGCTTTATAACCAAATGATTAAATCTGTCCGTGCCGAAAATTTCCTTGATTTTTCTATTTTCATCCGCCGTCTGTGTGAACTCGATTTTTACCGAATAATATCTCTTGGAACGGAACACACGGAAATTAAGGTGAAAAATACACTGCGCCGCAATCAAAATCGCCGTTGCACCTAAGGCGATTACGTACAATCGCCCCCCGCAAGCCATACCTACGCCTGCCGTTGCCCAAACGCCTGCTGCTGTCGTCAGTCCGCGCACTTCGTGCTGTCGATACACGATCATGCCAGCACCCAAAAAGCCTACACCCGAAACGATTTGAGCCGCTACTCGCGCAGAGTCTGCCTCACTTCCAAACGCATACTTAGAAACCACCATCATAAGAGCAGAGCCAACACATACTATCGTATGCGTGCGAATCCCCGCCTCTTTAAAGCGCAGTTTGCGTTCAAAGCCAATAATAAAACCCAATACTACGGCTAAAAGCAAATCGGGCAAAATTCCTAATTCTTTCAATACTTGTTCTAACATATGAATTGCCCCCCTTCATTTTTCTATATTATATATGATATTAGTCAATTTGTCAAGATGTATTTTTTCTTTGGTTTATCTTATGCCTAAAAAGATTAAAAGAATAAATTTTTTTTGTAAATACCCCCTTTTTCGGCTTGACTTTTATCAAAAATTTAACTATAATGTCATAGTACTGTGAATAAACGCTGCTATGGCTCAGTCGGTAGAGCGCGTCCTTGGTAAGGACGAGGTCGGCGGTTCAAATCCGCCTAGCAGCTCCAAAAAATGAGAACACCTATGCAAAGGTGTTCTTTTTCTTTCCCAAGCCCGCCGACCCCCTACATTATTTTACGGGACGAGGTCGGAGTGCCGCTCGCAGGCTCGCTATTCCGTCGCTTTCGCTCCTTACAAATCCGCCTAGCAGCTCCAAAAAATGAGAACACCTATGCAAAGGTGTTCTCTTTCTTTTTACGGCATACCGAATATTCAATATTTGCTAACGATTTTTCTTTCTACCGCTTATAAACATAAAAATGCAAGCAATTAAAACAGCGAACGCGGCGCAGCCTGTTAAAAGCATAAATACGCTTTTCCAGCCAAGCGCATCGGCAAATGCTCCAAGGCCGTAAGAACTGATCGTACTTCCAAGATAACAAAAACCGTCTAACAATCCCGCAAGAAGCCCTGAATTGACTTCACCGCGAAGATATAAGGGAGCGCTTGCCGTTACAACGTTGTTCACTCCCGACATAAAGCAATAGGCAAATGCAAAACACACTAATAGCGGCAGCCATATACTTAAATCAAAACTAAACAGTACCCCTATTAGCGTTATAAGTACCGCTACGTATAAAATTCCTGCAAGTATAACAAAGTTATCCACTTTCTTTTTAAGCTGGGACACCAAAATGACGCCGATAAAGCCTACAATCGGTAAAGAAAGCGTAAGGAATAAGGATAAGCTATCGTTAAATCCGTATCGACTTTTCAAAATAGACGGCACCCAAGTCATTAACCCGTCTTTTATAAGATTGCATACGATTGCGAAAACTGCCAAAGAAATAAGCGTTGTCCACAAAGAAAACTTCGACATTTTTTGATTGCCATCGGGCAAAAGCGGACTTTCCTTCTCCTTAGCACGGGGCTGTCCCGTGTTTAAAACGAGCTTTTTATAGCTGACGAACCATATAACGCCCGCTACGCTGGAAACGACAGCGGCAAACAAAAAGGCAAATTTCCAACCGTCAAAAACGGCACAAAGTGCGGAAAAGCCGTACGCAATCAATGAACCGCACGCAACGGTCGTTCCCATCACCAAAATCGCACCTTTAATTCGTTTCGTCTCTAAATTTTCGCTCAGCGTCAATATCAACGAACACCACAGCGTGGAAAGTGCCGCGCCGTTCAATAACCACAAATACTTATATACAGAAAAATCTATCCCGAAAAAAACGCTGAGATTGATAACTGCTGAAAGCAGCATTGCTACGAATAGCACAATGCGCTTATTATAGCGTTTACAAAGCAACCCGTTTATTACTTGCCCTATGCCATATGCGAAGAAAAAACAAGTGGTAACCAGACCTGTTTTTGAGTAATTTTTAATAGCAAAAGCAGCGGTTATCGCCGTGATATTTGCATTATAGCTATATCTTGCAACGTAAGAAGCAACGTACATAAACCAACACAAAAAAACGAGCATGGTCTGTTTCTTTTGCGAGTATGCGTTTTGTATTTCTTCTTTGCTGGTCTCCTGTTTCATCATGCTAAATCCATGCCTTAGTTTGTAATTTCCTTTCCGTACACCCTTATCTCGTTAATCTGTGCGGCGCTTCCCAAACGGAAGCAAATAACCGCTTTGGAAGCGACTATATCTTTAAGCTCAATATTGATTGCACTTGCGGGATTTACAAACGCTTTTGTAACGTCGTAATATGCCAATGGAAATTTAGGCTTGAAGATAACGTTATCGTTCAAGAAATTGATATATTCTACCTGTTTAACTATATTTTCGTATTTAGAGCTATTGTATATACTGATTCCGCCGATATGATATTCCTTACCGAAATCCAATACGACGTAGGAATACCCTTTGCCCAATACGCTTTCTTTTAAATAGTATTTTTGAAATAAATGATGGTGCGATACTATGTAGCCGTCGTTAAGATTTGTAGGATACTCTATATTTTCCGTCTGCAAGCTTGCCAAAGGCGCGATATTTTTATACCCGCTAATACTTTCGGGAGAAAATTGCAAGGAATAGGTAGGACCTTCTCCGTAAGGAACGCCCTGTTCGTCAAAATACATATAATCGACCGCAAACGCACGGGCAACCCAACTCGTAGAAGTGTCCAACCCGCGGTTTTTATGTCCGTGATAACCGATCATCCACTGCTCCCCGACCTTAAAGAAACAATGATGCGCGCAACCCGACATAAAGCCTTTCCAATCTTCATAAACGTCCCCTTCCTTGGGTCCTGCATAGCCGAATAAAAGATTGCTCCACTCTTCTCCTGGCGTATATGGCTTTACGTAATCCCCCAAAGGAGAATCGGAATACGCATAACAAACGGAATAATACCGATATGGATAATGATTCACGGAATAGGTTAAATAATACTTTCCGTTGGGAGATTTTATCATGGCAGGTGCTTCTACAACGGGAAACCAAGAAACGTAGGTCTCCCAAGTCAAAGGCGCAGAAGTATCTTCGGGGGATATTTGACCCGGTCTTATCAAAATTTTATAAGTACTCCAATCGGGCGTAAGAATATCGATCATCTTTACACCTACGATATATTCGCAGTCCCCGTCATGATATACCGAATAATATACATAAATATCGTCCCCGTCAAAGAAATAATGCTGATCGAGAACGTCTATCCCCGTTGGATTATTATTAAACAAAGGAGCCGAATAGCCATTGATATACGCTCCCTGTGAATTGTATTCCTTGATAGGTAAAAACGGACCCGTTGGACTGCTGGATTTTGCCATGGAAATATAGCGTACACCGTCATTTTGCGCCCAATTGCTATAAGACAAGTAATATGCCCCATCATATTTAATCAATTCAGGAGCAAATATCAAGGCGTTATTTTCTCCAACCTTTTCCCACGACCCATATCGCGGCTCGTAAACATCTGGATGGTGCGTATATTCCTTAAAATCCCGCGTTGTATAGCAATCGATTGTGGAACCTATCGTCCTGTCCGTCGTGCCGTAAATATAATAAACGCCGTTCTCAGCGTAAACGTACGGATCAGCAAGCGGCACTGACAATTCGTTATATAACCATTTTGAAGAGTAATTTTCAATTTTACCTTCCGATGAAAGGGCGCTATAATCAATATAGTCGATATTTTCCTTTAAAACCGTTTTCTCAGGGTAAGCAAAAATATTTTCTTCAACGATACTTGAATCTTCCGAACTACTGCTATCACTCTCTTCGCTTACCGAACTATCGTCAAAAGAGGTGCCCCCCGTGCTGTTCGGCAAAACCCCAACGACGCAAGAGGAACAAAAAAGGATGGTTATTATGATAAACAGACCTACAACTTTTCTAAATATCTGTTTCATAATAGAACCACCCTTTTCAATTTTACTTCGCGTATTCTACCCCGCGGAATTCGCGGATAACGTTGACCTTAATCTGACCGGGGTATTCAAGCTCGGCTTCGATCTTCTTTGCAATATCCTTTGCAAGGAAGAGTGCCTGTGCGTCGTCCACCTGTTCGGGTTTGACGATAACGCGTACTTCTCTGCCCGCTTGGATTGCGTAGCTCTTGTCCACGCCGTGGAAACCGGAAGCGATTTCTTCCAACTTCTCCAAACGCTTTACGTAATTCGAGCCCATTTCCCTTCTTGCACCGGGACGAGCGCCCGAAATAGCGTCTGCCGCTTGAATGAGTACCGCTTCGATCGTCTTCGGCTCTACGTCGCCGTGGTGCGCCATGATTGCGTTGACGATATTCGCGTTTTCCTTGTACTTCTTCGCAAGATCCGCACCGATTTGGATATGCGTACCTTCTTGTTCCTGATCGACCGCCTTACCGATATCGTGCAGCAGCCCTGCGCGCTTTGCAAAATTCACGTCTAAGCCAAGCTCTGCCGCCATTTGACCTGCAAGCATGGAAACTTCCACCGAGTGTTTATATACGTTCTGACCGTAGCTCGTTCTGAATTTCAAACGGCCGATCAGCTTGATAAGTTCGGGATGCAAGCCGAAAATACCTGCTTCAAACACAGCGGCTTCCCCTGCTTCCTTGATCTGCTGATCCATTTCGCGGGTAACCTTTTCCACCGTCTCTTCAATGCGAGCGGGGTGAATTCTGCCGTCGTTGATGAGCTTTTCCAAAGACAGTCTTGCGATTTCGCGTCTGACGGGATCGAAGCCCGAAAGAATGACGACTTCGGGGGTATCGTCCACGATGAGCTCAATGCCCGTTGCATTTTCGAGCGCACGGATATTTCTGCCTTCTCTACCGATGATACGCGCCTTCATATCGTCGCTGGGCAAGGGTACGACGGAAACAGTGATTTCCGAAGCTTGATCCGCAGCGCATTTTTGAATGGCAAGCGAGATAATCTTTTTCGCGTTAATATCCGCTTCGTCCTTTGCCTGCTGTTCAAGATTACGCACCTGAATAGCGACTTCATGACGGGTCTCGTCCAAAATCTCTTCCGTTAAGATACGCTTTGCTTCCTCGCGGGTAAGCTGTGCGACCTTTTCCAGCTCTTGAATCATCAGTTCGTGTTGAGAGCTGAGTTTTTCTTGCAGCTGCACAACCTCTTCTTCTTTCTTCAAAAGGTTGTTTTTCTGCTGTTCAAGTGCCTCCGATTTCTTATCGATGGCGTCTTCTTTCTGCGTCAAACGCTGTTCCATGCGCTGAATTTCAGCTTTCTTTTCCTTTGTTTCACGCTCGAATTCGTTTCTTAATTTTAAATCCTGTTCCTTGGCTTCGAGAAGGGCCTCTTTCAGCGCTCTCTTGCTTTCTTCTTTCCCTTGCGCCTTGATGCGTTCCGCTTCCGCTTTCGCATCTTCTTCAATTTTGCGAACGCGTACCTGCGCAGAACCGACCTTCTTTTCGGAAGCGAGCTTGTAAACAACGAATACAACCACGCCTAAAGCCAATCCTACGATTGCAAGAACGATGCCAAGCCACATGGGCATCGTAGCAGTGAGAAACAGGACGCTCAAATTAAAATTGTGCATTTTTGTGCCTCCTGTATTAAAATTAAATTGATAAAACCATTATTTCAACGGATTTTATAAAAACCCGACTTATAATTTTTTCTATCGGTTTTATTGTACAATATATTGAAAGAAAAGTCAATTGTTTGAGAAAAAAATGTTGCCTGCAATATGGAAATATTTACATAAAAATAGCGCACGGGGCGAATATAACCGCTCCGTGCGCCAATATAAAATTATTCTTCTTCGATTTCTTCCGTTTTGCCCTTTGCCGCGTCGCGGATCTTTTGTTCGATTTCCGCTTTTACTTCGGGATTTTCTCTCAAATACGTGCGCAGCTTTTCTCTGCCCTGCGCGATTTTGTTTCCGTTATAGCTAAAGAAAGAACCGCTCTTTGCAATGATATCATACTGCACGCCCATATCCATGATACAGCCTTCCTGCGAAATACCTTCCCCAAAGACGATATCAAATTCTGCCTGACGGAAAGGAGGGGCAAGTTTATTCTTAACGATCTTCGCTTTCGTTCTGTTCCCCATTGCGCCGTCCGCATCTTTTAAAGTATCCATTTTACGAATATCCAAACGCATACTTGCATAGAACTTCACAGCCTTACCGCCGGGCGTTGTTCCGGGGTTACCGAACATCACACCAACCTTATCACGAAGCTGGTTGATAAAGATAACGCAAGTTTTAGATTTGTTGACGATCGCCGTCAATTTTCTAAGAGCCTGCGACATCAAGCGCGCCTGCAACCCTACGTGCGTATCCCCCATATCCCCTTCGATTTCCGCTTTCGGCGTAAGCGCCGCAACCGAGTCGATTACGATAATATCCACCGCAGAGCTTCTTACCAAAGCGTCCGTGATATCGAGCGCCTGTTCACCAGTGTCGGGTTGGGAAATATACAGTTCTTCCAAGTTTACGCCGAGTTTTTTCGCATAAACGGGGTCGAGCGCGTGCTCCGCGTCGATAAACGCCGCAACGCCACCCATCTTTTGCGCTTC
>JAZQLT010000171.1:0-3229 GCA_045542815.1 Candidatus Scatosoma sp.
TCTTTGCTTCCCCGCGCAGACGGTCTCCTACTTCGATAGAGCCTAAATACGCCCCGTCCTTAGCTACGTAGATTACGGTGTAGGCGCTTCGAAGGGGCTCGACCCGCACCCCGTTTTCTCTCAGCAACTTTTCATTCCCTATCAGCACCTTGTGTCCCGCAATCCTACAACTTAATCCGCTGCCCGCGCGCTCGGTAACGCTTTCCGCGCGGTAGGCACTCTCATACCCCTCGAATGCTTTGGCAATCGGATGCGCCGAACCGCGTTCTGCAGCCGCCGCAAGCGCGAGCAATTCTTTTTCTTCCACCCCGTCCGCAGGATTGATTTTACAAACGGTGAAATTCCCTTCCGTGAGCGTGCCCGTTTTATCAAACGCCGCCGTTTTCACTTTTGCAAGTACGTCAAGATAGGTCGCGCCTTTTACCAAGATACCGTTCTTCGCGCACATACCTATCCCCGAAAAATAGGTAAGCGGTACGGATATAATCAATGCGCAAGGACAGGAAATAACAAGGAAAGTCAGCGCCGATTGCACCCAGCGCTCTATATCTTTAAAGTACAAGTTCCCATCTGCAATCCACCCGCTGATAAGGGGCGCAAACACCGCTAACAGCAACGCAAAACAGCACACAAGCGGGGTATATACCCGCGCGAATTTGCTGATGAACTTCTCCGGCGCGGCTTTGCCTGCCGAAGCGTTTTCGACCATATCCAAAATCTTACCCACGGCACTGTCTTTATACGGGCGCAAGACTTTCATCTCGTACATGCCCCCTGCGTTAATGCAACCGGACAATAGTTCTTCGCCCTTTTCGACGGTGCGAAGCTCTGCTTCGCCCGTAAGGGATTTCGTATCCAGCGTTGCCTGCGGACTAAGTAATATCCCGTCCACGGGAACCTTCTCCCCCGCCTTCACGAGCAGAACGTCCCCCACCTTCACTTCTTCGGGTTTTACCGTTCTTTGTTCGCCGTCTATTAAAAGCGTAGCCGTTTCACTCTTTAGCTCCATGAGCTTTGCCACCGAACGGCGGGACGAACCGACCGCAATCGACTGCAATAGCTCTCCTATTTGATATAAGAGCATGACCAATACGCCTTCGCTCGTCTCCCCGATGATTACCGCGCCGACGGACGCTACCGTCATCAAGAAATTCTCGTCGAATACCCTGCCCTTTGCGATATTTTTTGCCGTGGAAAGGAGCACGGGATACCCAACGGAAAAATACGCAAGCGCATAGAATATATAGCGGAAAACACGCGCCGCTGTGCCTTCCGCAAGATATTCCAAAAGCAAGCCGCCTGCAAGGGAAAGCACGGAAAAGGCAATCAGAAGCCACTCTTTGCGCTTACTTTCTCGCTTCATCTCGTACCTGCCACCGTCTAAGACGCGGACCTGCTCAAATTTGTTGGCTTTTTTAATAACACGGGCAATCGCTTCATCGTCTTCCGCGTCAAGCGTAATAGTCTGGGTAATATAATCCACCGCGACCCGCTTAACCCCTTTGATTTTTTGGAGATCTGCCTGCAAGGCTTCCGCACAAACGGGGCAATCTAAATTTTCGATATGTAGCACCGTTTTTTCCATAATACACTCCTTATTGTATCGCACACGCCAAGTGCGCCACACCCTTCTCTACGATTTCACGAATATGCGCGTCCGCAATCGAATATTCCACGTTTCTCCCAAAACGCTTGGATTTCACGATCCCATTATCGCGAAGAATGCGAAGCTGATGACTCACCCCGCTTACCGTGCCACCGCTCACTTCGGTGAGATGATATACGCACATTTCCCCTTTTAAAAGCGCCAAGACCAGCTTTAACCGACTGGGTTCGGCAAGCAATTGAAAGGTTTTTGCCACCCTTTCTACGTCCGCCGACGAAAGTATCTCTTCTTTTGCGCGCTGCACAGTTTTTGCGTGCTCCTGTTCACGATCACGATACATGCTTTCCATAACTACTCCTTTCCGCTTTCACGCGGCGGCACTCGCCAACAGGACGCAACGAATATTTTTCGCGCCCCCTTATCAAAAAGTGCTTTTTCTTTTATTCCATTTGAATATTTGAACAATTGTTCAAATATTCAAATATAGTATAGCACGATGTCATAGACATGTCAAGGTTTTTTCGCTTTTCATGAAAAAATACTTGAACATTTGAATAATTGTTCAAGTATTCAAGTATAACCGACGTAGGAGTTTATGGAATCCCAAGAGCAAAACAAAGGTTTTCAAAAACAGCTCCATTAAAACGCACCGCTAAGTTACCCCTATTCTGTGTGCGCATTAAATAAAAAAAACGAGATTCTCATCCCGTTGTTCCGTGAAAAAGTGTTAATCTTTCCTTCCAATTAAATAATCGATATCTTCATCAAAATAATCGGCAATCTTCCAAAGATTTGTTACGGAAATCTCCCGTTGACAAAGAAGATATCTCGATATCGTCTGCTGCGGAATGTCCACCTTCCTTGCAAACTCCGAAATACTCATATCCCCAATCAACGATTTTAAGTTTTGCGCAAACGCGATCGTCCATATACTGTTCATACGATTATTTTACACCAATCGGTGTAAAATGCTTGACATTACACCAATCGGTGTGATAAGATTATATTATCCTATTTTAGCCAGTCTAAAGCGATTTTATACATTTACAGTATTGGAGGGTATCATGAAAGGAAAACTTGTTGCTTGGTGTGTAGCGGCGGCGGCAGCCGTTACGGGTGGCGCTATCGGCGCGACGGCGATTGCAAACAGCCCTAAAAACGTATTTATTAAAGCTTTAACAAATACCGTGGAAGACGTTTTTGAACGCGAAGAAGTGCAACCCGTTTACAAGATGTTAAAAGGCGGGTCGCTGTCTGCGTCCATTTCCAGTGCAAAAAAAGACAATAAAGAAACGTTGACAAATTTTTCTTTTTCGGGAAAAATCTACTTTTCTTCCGATGCATTGGCAGTACAAGATCTTACACTCCAACGGGGGCAGTTCTACGTAGAAGGTGATGCGTATATATCCGAAGATTTGATTTATGTACAGGAAGAAAATATCCTAAAAGGGGCTTACGGAATTGAAATGGAAACCGCCGCCGACGATTTTGCAAACTCCATTTTTGCTTACGGTTCGGGGTCGGATTATGAAATCTCTAACAAAGATGTTTACGAAGCCATGCTTAGTACGCTTGAAAACCCGAAACAAAACAAAAAAATGCGCAAGGACGCGCGCAAATTAC
>JAZQLT010000172.1:0-3647 GCA_045542815.1 Candidatus Scatosoma sp.
AAATGATCTGCTCCGACACCGTTGAAGAAAGAGAAAAAGCGCTTGCTAAGATCGAACCCATGCAGCAGGCTGACTTCGAAGGCTTGTTCGAAGCGCTCGGCGGTTACCCCGTAACCATTCGTTTCCTCGATCCTCCTCTTCACGAATTCGTGCCTACGAGCGAATACGAAATCGAAGTTCTTGCAAACGCACAGAACAAGACGGTTATGGAAATCAAAGACATCATCGCAGGTCTTCACGAATTCAACCCCATGATGGGTCATCGTGGCTGCCGTCTGTCCGTAACCTATCCCGAAATCGCGGTTATGCAGACGAAAGCGGTTATCAAAGCGGCGATAAACGTAGTTAAGAGACATCCTGATTGGAGCCTTGTTCCCGAAATCATGATCCCTCTTACCGGCGAACCTAAGGAATTGAAGTTCGTAAAAGACATCGTTGTGAAGACGGCTGACGAAATCATCGCAGCAAGCGGCGTTGCACTCAAGTATGAAGTAGGTACGATGATCGAAATCCCCAGAGCATGCTTGACGGCGGAAGAACTTGCAAAAGAAGCGGAATTCTTCTGCTTCGGTACGAACGACTTGACGCAGATGACCTTCGGCTTCTCCCGTGATGACGCAGGTAAGTTCTTGCCCGCATACTATGCAAACAAGATTTACGAATCCGATCCTTTCGCAAGATTGGATACGACGGGCGTAGGCAAGCTCATGAAGCTTGCAGTTGACGGCGGTAAAGCAGTTCGTCCCAACATGCACCTTGGTATTTGCGGCGAACACGGCGGCGATCCTTCGTCCATCGAATTCTGCCACGAAATCGGTCTTTCCTACGTTTCCTGCTCGCCTTACCGCGTTCCCATCGCAAGATTGTCCGCAGCACAGGCTAACATTAAAAATCCCCGCAACTAATTTGCGGTAAAACGAAACGGCTTATCCGAAAACGGATAAGCCGTTTTTCGTTGACTTAACGGTATAGAAGTGCTATAATACTGTTGAATAGTACAGGCAGGATTTGGAAATATGCAACGAACTTTCGATAAAAATAAAAGCAAAGGACGGGGGCAGGTACGCGGCAAAGCCAACGAGAGCGCAGAGCGCATCAACGGCGCACCCGTTTATACCGCAATCTATAAAGTGAACAAAAGCGACGAGCTTTTGGAGTTTCTCCTGCGCAAATGCGGCACTTCGAGAAATAACGTGAAATCTCTGCTCGTGAGAAAGCAGGTGCTTGTAAACGGCAGCGTGGTAACGCAGTACAACTTCCCGCTTGCGAAGGACGACGAGGTCAAGCTTTCCAAAAAGCCCGTCAAGGACGGCGCGGTGGCAAAGGCAAAGCCCGTTGCAAAAAAAGCAGCGCCCCGCCCGCAGATTACCGTGATTTACGAAGACGAGGATTTTTTGGCGTTCAATAAGCCCGTGGGATTGCTCTCGGTGGAGAGCGATAAAGAAACGGAGTGCGCCTACGGCTATGCGCTCGAATATCTGCAATCGGCGGGCAAAAACAACCGCCCGTTTATCCTGCACAGGATAGATAAGGAGACTTCGGGTGTGCTCGTGTTTGCCAAGAATATCAAGCTCCATTCCATGCTGAAAATGCACTGGAACGAACAGGTAACCCTGCGGGAATATTACGCCGTCGTCGAAGGGATTTTGGAGAAAAAGCAGGACTCCTTGACAACCTATCTCAAAGAGAATAAAAACAATCTCGTTTATACGACGAGCGATCCCACGGGGCAAAAAGCGATCACGCACTACGAAGTAGTAAGGGAGAGCGGGGAATATTCCTTGCTCCGCGTGCGTATCGATACAGGGAGAAAGAACCAAATCCGCGCGCAAATGCAAGCGCTGGGCGTGCCCGTAGTGGGGGACGATAAATACGGCAAAAAACAGGACGGAACGCAGGTAAAAAACCCGCTTGGGCGGCTGGGTTTGCATGCTTCCCGTTTGGAGTTTTTACACCCCATAACCAAGGAAGTAGTGGCGTTCAACGCACCCCTGCCCCCCGCGTTTAGAGAATTTTTCGGGAATTAAGGAGTAAGGCATGGAAAAAATAGCAAGCTTTCGCGTCAATCACGATACCTTGGAAAAGGGTATGTATATCTCCCGTATCGACGGGGACGTGATCACCTACGATATCCGCATGAAAAAACCCAACGGCGGGGATTACCTTTGCATGAGCGCGGCGCACACCTTAGAGCACCTGTTCGCGACATACGCCCGAAACAGCGAGTTTGGGGATAAAGTACTCTACGTCGGACCTATGGGCTGCCGCACGGGGTTTTACTTTTTGACGAGGGCTGCGCTTTCCCATGCGCAGGCAATCGAGCTTGTCAAAGCGAGCATGGCGTTCGCCCGTGATTTTCGCGGAGAAATTCCCGGGAACAAAAGGGAAGAGTGCGGAAACTATCTCGACCACGACCTTGCAGGCGCAAACGCGCTCGGCGGGGAAATGTGCGAAGTGCTGAAAAATTGGCAAGAAAAAGATTTGATTTATAAGGAGTAAAATATGGAAGCTATCGAAAATATGCTCACAAGACGGAGCACCAAGAAGTATAAAAGCGACCCCGTACCCAAAGAATTGATTGAAAAAATCGTGGCAGCGGGTATGAACGCGCCGTCGGGAATGAACAGACAAGCCCCGATTATTTTGGCGGTTACCAATAAGCAGGTACGCGATCAGCTTTCCGAATTGAACATGAAACGCGACCCGTTTAAGCGTATCGACCCCTTCTACGGCGCGCCCGTAGTGCTCGTCGTGCTCGCGGATAAGAGTGTGCCTACCTATCTGTACGACGGCTCGCTGGTTATGGAAAATCTCCAGCTTGCCGCGCACGCGTTAGGGCTTGGCGCTTGTTGGATTCACCGCGCAAAGGAAACCTTTGAAATGCCCGAAGGCAAGGCACTTTTGAAAAAGCTCGGCATCGAAGGGGACTACGAAGGCATCGGAAACTGCGTCGTAGGCTATACGGACGGCGAGCTTCCCCCCGCAAAGCCCAGAAAAGAGAACTGGGTATATTACGTAGAGTAAGATGAAAACGGGAGTATCCACCGCGTCGCTGTTCACGCGGAAAAATAACGAAGACGCTCTGCCGTTTTTGGAAAGCATGGGTATTCAGACGGTGGAGGTCTTTCTCACGTCTTTTTCTGAATACGGCGAGCCTTTTGCCTCGCTGTTAAAAGAACGCAAAGGGAGCTTGCAGGTCAATTCCGTGCACGATCTCAATACACAGTTCGAGCCGCAGCTTTTCAACGCGCACCCGCGCGTGAAGGCGGACGCGTACGCGGTGCTGGATAAAGTGCTGGAAAGCGCAAACGCACTAAACGCGCCCTATTACACTTTCCACGGCACTTCGCGCGTCAAGCGCGCGGCACGTTCGGGCAAAAACGACGATTTTCCCCGTATGATACAGGGTTTTGAAGAGCTTACGGCGTATTGTAAGAAACGCGGAGTTACGCTCTGTCTGGAAAACGTGGAGTGGTCCACCTATAACCGCCCGGGGGTCTTTCAAAAGCTTTCTTCCCACGTTCCCGAGCTTTTGGGCGTGCTGGATATCAAGCAGGCAAGAATTTCGGAGTACCCTTACCAAACCTACTTGGAAGAAATGGGCGAAAGGCTCGCTTACGCGCACGTGTCCGACTTTGGAGATAGGG
>JAZQLT010000173.1:0-3718 GCA_045542815.1 Candidatus Scatosoma sp.
ATCGGGGATAGTCACACTTGTAAGGCTTTTGCACCAACAGAATGCAGACTCTCCAATCGTCGTTACGCTATCGGGGATAACAAGGCTTGTGATACCCGTATCCCGAAACGCCCAATCGCCAATCGCCGTTACCCCTTCACCAAGCGTTAAGTCGAACAGAAGATTGCAATCAAAAAAAGCATTTTTTTCAATAGTGCCGCTTTCAATCTCCGCACTCGTTAACGATTCGCAAGAATCAAACGCATATTCTCCAACCACCGTTACGTTTTCTCCAAGGGTTACACTCTCTAAACCGCACGAAGAAAACGCATGCCTACCGATTTCCGTTACGTTTTCTCCAAAAGTTACGCTCTTTAACGCTTTACACACATAAAAGGCATAATCGCCCACCGATTTGGAACGTATGACTGCGCTCGTCATTTTATCGCAATACGAAAACGCATGCTCACCGAGTTCCGTTACGTTTTCCCCAACGGTAACGCTGGTTAAATCACAGCCTTCAAAAGCACGGCAGCCAATCGAAGTTACACTCGGCCCCAGCGTAATCTCCGTCAACCCGCAACGTGCAAACGCCGCTTCTCCTATCGCCGTTACTTTACTCGGCAAGTTTATCGCCGTCAAAGCGGTGCAACGTAAAAAAGCGTCTTCTCCTATCGCCGTTACGTTTTCTCCAAGCGTTACGCTCGTTAAGCTTTCACATTCAGAAAACGCCCCTTCGCCGATTTCACCGCTGCGAACAGTTACGCTCTTCAAATTTTCGCAATTTGCAAACGCTTCTTTGTCAATGCGCTTGATACTGTCGGGAAGAGATACGCTCTCGATATAATAATTTTGCTTAGGAGAATTTTCCGTAACTGCAAACGCTTCCACTGCAATCTCCGTAACGGGCAGATTTTTATACGTAGCCGGGATGACGATATCCGCGTCCGATACGTCGCCGATCCCGATTACACGATACTCTTCCTTCCCGGAGATTTTTTGATACTGCAACCCTTCGGTTCCCTTAACGCTGTCAAAGCAACCGCCAAGCCCCATTGTCAAAGCGCTCAAACAAACCGCCGTCAAGCCTATAAGCAATTTTCTGCGTTTCATAATCCTACTCCTTATTTTTTTAATCCAATAAGCGTTTCTATTCTATCATAGATACTCTCGTTTGTCAAGATATTCCTTTTTATTCTTGATAGCTATACGCTATATTCTTACATAAATTATATAGCAAAATGCTATAATTGTCAAGAGAAAAGGGGAAAAACAATGAAAATGTTTCAAGAAAGGCTGATAGAACAGCGAAAACTAAACGGTTTTACGCAAAGACAGGTTGCGGAGCATTTACAAATTGCGCAGCCGTCGTATATACGATACGAAAACGGGTCTTCCGAACCGTGTCTTGAAAATCTTGTCAAATTAGCCGATTTCTTCGACGTTTCCGTCGATTATTTACTCGGCAGAACGGAATATTAAATACGAAACCCCGAACGGCGCACACCGTTCGGGGTTTGATTATGCTTTTCTCTTATCAATACATTTCGATATATGCGTCGCGTTCTGCGCCGACGGAAACGTATTTAATTTTGCAGCCGCATTCCTTTTCCAGATACAGTACGTATTCGAGCGCTTCTTTGGGCAGGTCTTCTTTCTTACGGCATTTGGAAATGTCGCAATTCCAGCCCTTTACCGTCTTGAATACAGGTTTGCAATCGTCCAAAACGTCAATGAACGGGAATTCGTGAATAATCTCGCCGTTCAGCTCGTACGCAACGCAAACTTCGATTTCTTCATACCCCGAAAGCACGTCCATTTTGGTAAGCGCAATTTCCGTTGCGCCTTGACAGCGGATCCCGTAACGGGAAGCCACGATATCGAAAGGACCTACGCGGCGGGGCCTACCCGTTGCCGCGCCGTACTCGCCGCCGAGCGAGCGGAGCTTTTCCGCCTTATCGCCGAAATATTCCGCCGTGAAAGGGCCTTCCCCAACGCAGGTGGAATACGCTTTCATGATCCCGATAGAGTTATCGAGCTGGAGCTGCGGTACGCCCGCGCCGATGGGCGCGTATGCCGCGATCGTCGAAGAAGACGACGTATAGGGATGGATACCGAAATCGATATCGCGCATCGCCCCAAGCTGCGCTTCAAACATGATATTTTTGCCTTCGTTATTGGCTTTCGTCAAATACATGCCCACGTCGCACACGAACGGAGCAAGCTTTTTGCCGTATTCTTCAAAGTACGCGATCATGTCTTCCGTCTTCACGGCTTCCGCATGGTAACCGCCCACAACGGTGAGATTTTTCCACTCCACGATATCCGCTACGCGCGCATACAGCTTTTCCGTATTCAAAAGCTCGCCCATACGGAAAGCTTTTTTATAGTATTTATCCGCATATACGGGTGCAATCCCGCGGCGGGTAGAGCCGAATTTCTTGCCCGCAAGACGGTCTTCTTCCAAGCAGTCCTGCAATACGTTATAGGGCATGGTGATTACGGCGCGATCGGAGATTTTCAAATTTTCGGGCGTAATCTTGATCCCCGCTTCCTGCAATTTTGCAATTTCTCCGCAAAGATGCTTGATATCGATTACCATACCGGGCCCCATCACGTTGACCACGTCTTCACGCAAAATTCCCGAAGGGAGCAGGTTTAAAATAAACTTTCCGCGCTCGTTGATAACGGTGTGTCCCGCATTGTTACCGCCTTGGTAACGGCAAACGACGTCGAACTTCTCGCTCAGAAGATCTACCATTCTTCCCTTGCCTTCGTCGCCCCAGTTGATACCGCAAATAGAAGTAAGCATAATATCCTTCTCCTTGGTCGTTATAAATAGTCAAAACAAAAAAGCGCTTCAACGCAAGTCAAAACGCTTTTTTCTAACTTGCAATTTATTATAGCCTATTTTTTTACGCTTGTCAAGCGCAAAACCCCGTAAAACAAACTTTTACAAAATTTTTTCCGTATCTATTGACAACTTTTGAAAAAAGCGGTATTATAATAAGGAACGGACGAAAAAAGGAGGAAAAATTATGTATTGCAGAGAATGCGGTCAAAAACTCACCCTTCGCTTTTGCGAAAACGAAGGCTTAATTCCCTATTGCGAAAAATGCAGCGCGTATATGTTCCCGCAATTCCCCATAGCGGTGTCCATGGTAGTTACCAACCGCGCACAGGATAAAATTTTGCTTGCCAAACACGTGGAAGATGACGATTTTATTCTGTTTGCGGGGTATATCAAAAAAGGCGAAAACGCGGAAAAAACCATTCCCCGCGAAATCAAAGAAGAGCTGGGCATGGACGTGGTGAAAGCCAAATATATGTCTTCGCGCTACCACGCAAGAAAGGAAGTGCTGATGCTCAATTTCATCGTCGTAGTCGAAGACCAGCCCATCAAGCTCAAGGAAGACGAAGTAGCCGAAGCGCGCTGGTGCACGCCCGAAGAAGCGGTAAAACTCATTCGCAAAAACACCACCGCGGAGTATTTCTTGAATAATGCCGTGAGAGAACTCAAAAAGAAAATCTAGCAAGCTGAGCTTGCAGGCAGACTTAGTGTCTTTTCGCTCGTTTTTACAGTTTACCTCATGCATACCCCTTGTCTATCTTTGCAAAGAGTAAAAAATGCACAATTGCAATCAAACCCGAATTGGGTTTAGCTTTCTTCCGCCAAGTTTACCTTGGCGGACTTTTTTTGCCGTGCGCGATATTTCTACCAAGTCGGATCGTAGCCATG
>JAZQLT010000174.1:0-4129 GCA_045542815.1 Candidatus Scatosoma sp.
CGCCGCCGTAGGTTCTGTCCAAATCCCACGGCTGACCGTTTCCGATATATTCATTGAGAATAAGCGGTTGGTACTGCGTCAGTACACCCACCGTATCAATCCCCGAATTGATACAATTGGAAAGCGGGAAATCGATAATACGGTATTTTGCTCCGAAAGCGACGGCGGGCTTGGCGATATTTGTTGTCAAAGCATACAGTCTGCTGCCTTGTCCGCCAGCCAAAAGCATTGCCACGCATTCTTTTTTAGTTTGCATAAGAGGCCCCCTTATCAATTAATTTTTTTTAAATATACGCAAGTCAGTTTGGGAATATCGAATTGAATGGAATATTCCTTCCCATGACTAAACGTTTTGGTCGTATTAAAAATATATTTTTTTAATTTTCCTTCACCGCCGTAGCGGACGGAATCGCTGTTATAAATGACACGGTATTTTCCTTGCGGCAAGCCCAATCGGTAACCAATATGATCTGCCCCGGAAAAGTTGATCATGACGACGACTGTTTCCCCTTTCTTATCCCTTCTTTGATAAGCCAAGAAATTGCGGTCGTTATCGTCTGCCGCCAGCCACTCGAAGCCTTCCCAAGAATCTTCGATCTCGTAGAGCGCGGGCGTGTTTTTATAAAGAAAATTGAGTTCCTTGACCGCCACGGACAGCTTTTCATGCTGCGGATACTCTTTTAAGAAAAATTCTACCCCTTCTTCATGATTCCACTCGTTAAACTGCCCGATCTCCGAGCCCATAAAGTGGAGTTTTTTCCCGGGGTGCGACATCATATAGCCCAAAAATGCGCGAACACCTGCGAACTTTTCTTCGTAGTTCCCCGGCATTTTTCCGATTAAAGAAGCTTTAAGATGCACCACTTCGTCGTGCGAAACAGGCAATACGTAGTTCTCGGAAAAGGCGTACATCATAGAGAACGTAAGCTTATTGTGGTGATACTGACGGAAAATGGGATTTACGCTTACGTACGCCAATACGTCGTTCATCCAGCCCATATTCCATTTAAAGTTAAAGCCCAATCCCCCCATATCCGTCGGGCGGGTAACCATAGGCCAAGCCGTGGATTCTTCTGCAATCATGAGCGCACTGGGAAAAAATTTAAAAACGGCTTCGTTTAATCTTCTCAAAAAAGCAACCGCCTCTAAATTTTTGTTTTCCCCGTAAATATTCGGCACCCATTCTCCGGGACCTTTATCGTAATCAAGATAGAGCATGGACGCCACCGCATCTACGCGCAAACCGTCCACGTGGAAGTTTTCAAGCAAAAACACCGCGCTGGAAATCAGGAATGAAACGACTTCGTTTCTGCCGTAATCAAAACGGCGCGTTCCCCAGCCCTTATTCTCCTTTCTATCCCACTGCGAAGATTCGTAAAGCGGTTCTCCGTCAAATTCGTACAATCCGAATGCGTCCTTAGGAAAGTGTGCGGGAACCCAATCGAGAATAACGCCTATCCCCGCTCGATGAAACGCATCGACCAAATACATAAAGTCATGCGGCGTTCCCAAACGAGAGGTAATCGAGTAATATCCCGTTACCTGATATCCCCACGAACCGTCGAACGGATACTCCGTCAAAGGCATAAATTCAACGTGGGTATAACCCATTTTTACAACGTATTCGACAAGCTCTTCCGCAAGTTCGCGATAGGTATAATACTTCCCGTCTTCGTGCAGCTTCCAAGAAAGTAGATTTACTTCGTAAACGTTCATGGGCGCGCTGTAAATATTCGTATGCTTGCGCTTGTCCAGATATGCCCGATCCGTCCACTTGTAACCGGATAAATCGTAAAGCTTAGACGCGTTTTGAGAGCCGCTGTTGGGGTTTTCCGCATGAAAAGCATACGGATCGCACTTATATAACGTTCTACCGTCTCGCGTCTTAATGCAATACTTATAAACGTCGAATTGCTTAAGGGAAGGAATGAACAGCTCGAACGTTTCCCCATCGACCATTCTTTCCATAACGTGAGAATTTTCATTCCAACCGTTGAACGCACCGATTACGGAAACTTGCACCGCATGCGGAGCCCAAACACGGAAAACATACCCACGCTTTCTTTGATAGACCGCAGGATGCGCACCCATCAGCTCGTAAGCCTTAAAATTTTCCCCGTGGTGAAATAAATGTAACGGAAAATCCGTTTCAAATACACTCATATTTTTCCCCAAAGATAACAATAAAGCCGTTATCTATATCATTATACTATATTTATTAAAATTTTTCAAGACTATTTTGAAAAAAAATTGACATTTTTGCAAGGTTTTTTAATAATTTTTTCACGCAAGACTATATTCTCCCTAAAAGGCGCCTTTTACTATGCCACACATAGGTATTGTGCCTGACAAAACAAATTATTATGCGTGTAATAGTATCATATACTTCCCCCATTTACATATAAAAAACCACTGTTATCCGCAGAACAATAGTACTATGTATAATAAAAAACGGTGTAGCCCCAAAAAAACAACGCAGGGAATACACCGTTAAAATTTAATATAATAATTGTTTCACGTAGAAAGTTTCACGAGTGGGTATTTTCAGCAACAATTTTCTGCACCACATTTTTCAAAGAATCAAACGTACCATTGTTTTTAATGATAACAGCGCCGCATTCTTTTAAACGAAGCAAACTCTCCTTAGCGGTATAGTCAAATTGCGCGCGCATTCTTTTTAGAATATCCCCTTCGTTTGCTTGATCGCGAAGTTTTAAATCGGCAATCCGTTTTTCTTCTTCTCGCACAAGCACGATAACTTTATCGAATAAGTTTTCATAATTTCCTTCAAAGAGCAACGGCACTTCCGCAAAAACGCATGCGGAAGAACTCTGCTCCATTTTCTCCGACAAAGTCCGCATGATCAATGGATGCGAAAGACGGTTTAATTTTTCCAGCTTCTCCTCATCGGCAAAAACCATGTCCGACAAGACCTTTCGATCCAGCTTCCCGTCTTTTACCGTTTCAGGAAACAGCTCTGCAATTTGAGCTATAAATTCGGGGGCGCGCGAAATATCTTTATAAATCTCATCGCAAGAAAACACGGGATACCCCAATTCTTTTATATATTTTGCCGCCGTGGATTTACCGCTGCCGATCCCCCCGGTGATGGCTATTTTTATCTTCTTCATGATTCCCTTAAATCGTGTTTCACAAATATTGTTTCACAATTATCCGTGTAAAACATATTTCGTGAAACACTGTCTTATTTATTTTGTTTGATACCAATTTTCGCCCACGTTGACTTCCGCCGTAAGCGGAACACGCAAAGAAACGGCGTTTTCCATTTCTTCTTTCAAGATTTTTGAAACGGCGTCAGTCTCCGATTTTGGACAATCGATAATCAACTCGTCGTGTACCTGCAATACAAGCTTGGCGCGATATCCTTCCTCTTGCAATCGCTTATGCACGTTAATCATTGCAATTTTTATAATATCCGCGCTTGAACCCTGTAAAGGCATATTCATCGCCGCACGCTCCCCGAACGAACGAAGAATGCGATTAGAGGATTTCAGCTCATTAATCACTCTCCGTCTGCCCAAAAGAGTTTTAACAAAACCGTCGCGAACAGCCGTTTCCACACTGCCGTTCATATAGTTTTTAACGTCGGAATACGTCTCAAAATAGCGATTGATATATTCCTGCGCCTGTTTGGGAGGGATATTCAAATCCTGCGATAATCCAAACGCACTAATACCGTAAATGATCCCAAAATTGACCGCTTTGGCGTCTCTGCGCATCTGGGAAGTTACGTCTTGTAAAGGTACGTTAAACACCTGCGACGCGGTGGCAGCATGAATATCTTGCCCTTCTCGATACGCTTCGATGAGCTCCTTGCACCCGGAAAAATGTGCCAACAAACGAAGCTCAATTTGCGAATAATCGGCGTCAATCAAAACATTCCCTTCGCTTGCCGTAAACAGTTTTCGTAAGCCGCGCCCTTCTTCCGTACGCACGGGAATATTTTGAAGGTTGGGGTTTACGCTGGATAACCGCCCCGTTTGGGTATTGCTTTGGTTATACGTCGTATGCACTTTGCCGTTTTTTATCAGCGGTTTAAAGCCTTCAATATAGGTGGAGTTTATTTTCTGTATCTTGCGATAACGCAACAGCAGCTTTACAATTTCAA
>JAZQLT010000175.1:0-4874 GCA_045542815.1 Candidatus Scatosoma sp.
TCCGACTTGCCATTACCCGTGCGAAAGAGAAACTGCTTATCGTGCGATAAAACCGCTTGACGGAAAGGAGCGAATTTGTTATAATAGCAAAAAAACTAAGGCGGTCAAGCAGTGGCAAAAGCGTTGGAAAAACATCAAGAAATAGAGCGTTCTATCATCACGACCTACCGAAAGACGCTGTGGTCGCCTTTCGTTTTGGCAGTGAAAAAGTACCGCCTGATCGAAAAGGGGGATAAGATCGCCGTTTGTATTTCGGGCGGAAAGGACAGCATGCTGCTTGCCAAGCTCATGCAGGAATTGCACAGGCACAGCGAGACCCCGTTCGAGCTTGTATTTCTCGTCATGGACCCCGGTTACAATGCAGAAAACCGCCGTCGCATTGAAGAGAATGCAAAGCTTTTAGGTGTGCCGATCACGGTATTTGAAAGCGATATTTTCGCCGCTGCGGAGAATGCGAACGCCGAAGCGCCCTGCTATCTGTGCGCGCGTATGCGCAGGGGGCATTTGTACGCCAAGGCAAAGGAGCTGGGCTGTAATAAAATCGCGCTGGGGCATCATAAGAGCGACGTGATTGAAACGACGCTCATGGGCATGCTCTACGGCGGGCAGATCCAAGGTATGCTTCCCCGTATCAAGAGTACGAATTTTGCAGGCATGGAGCTGATCCGCCCCATGTACTGTATCTTGGAAAGAGATATTCTGCGTTGGAAGGAGCATAACGGCTTGCAGTTCATCGCCTGCGCGTGTAAGTTCACGCAAAACCTGACGGGAAGCGATGAAGACAGCTTTTCCGCAAGGCGCAGGGTAAAAGAGCTTATCTCTGCGTTAAGGGAAGAAAATCCCAACGTGGAAAACAATATTTTCCAAAGCATTCACAACGTGCAGTTGGATACCTTGGCAGAATATAAAAAGGACGGCGAGAAACATTCCTTTTTGGAAAAGCTGTCATAGTAAACGGCTTCACCGCATACGATAAAGTATGCAGGAAAATAAACATTCGATCGTACTTGAACAAAAGAAGACTTTGAGCGTAAGCGGAGTGGAGAGCGTATCTTCCTTTTCGGAAGCGAAAATCGTTTTATCCTTGCTTGGCGGCGAACGCATGAGTGTAATCGGTTCGGGGCTGAAAATCATCGGTTTTTCCAAGTCGAGCGGCTCGTTTACCGCCGAAGGAACGGTGATGGGCATTTCTTACGGCGGAAAAAGTCTCGCTTCGAGAATTTTTAAATAAATGGATACGAAAGGTCAGTTCACCGTATTTCTGCTCTGCGTTTTGGTAGGGTTTAGCGGGGGCTTACTTTACGAAATTTTTGCTTTTTTCAGGCTGCTTTTCGGTTGCGATAGGGGCAAGGGCAAGACGCTTGGCATAGCGCTGGATCTTGTTTTCGGACTAATCTTTGCAATGTGGAGCGTTTTTTGGGCGTATATCTTCCGTTTTCCCGAATTTCGGGTGTTTATGTGCCTTGGTTGGGGGCTCGGCGGGATAATATATGCAAAAACTTTGCGAAGAATAGTTGCATTTTTAGAAAAAGTATGCTATAATGTAGTCGTAAAACTATTGAAAAAAGCAAAAGCAAGGAAAAAACTCTCTAAAAATAGGGGGAATGAAACATGACACAAGATAAAATGAGAAAAATCATTACGGCGTGCGTTTCCGCGGCGACCGTCTTGTTCCTATTGCTTTTGAGCTATTTGATTTACCAGTGGGTTACCCTTTCCGTACTCGAAAAGCGCGAACAGCAGCTTGAAAAGGAAATCGCGGAATATACGCAGGCGGTGGAAGAAGGGGAAGAAGCTGCGCGCTGGTGGGAAGAAGGCCCCGGCAGAGATTGGCTGACCATTAAATACGGCTATGAACTGCCCACAGGAGACTGATATATGAAAAAATTTGCCGTAATTGACGTCGGCTCAAATTCCGTTCGCCTCATGTTCGTGGCGGACGGAAAAGTTTTATATAAGGCGCTGAATACCACCCGTCTTGGCGAAGGCTTGGCAGAAAAGCCCCTTTTGAAGGCGGAGGCAATCGAACGCTCTGCAAAAGCGGTGGCGCAGTTTTACGCCCAAGCCGTAAACGAAGGGGCGGAAAAGGTGTTTGCCTTTGCGACGGCGGCGGTACGCACCGCAGAAAACCGTCAAGATTTTATCGATAGCGTGCAGGCGCTTTGCGGGTTGCAGGTGGAAGTGATCTCCGGCGAAAAAGAAGCGGAAATCGGCATTTTGGGCGCGCTTGGGAACGCGGACGGCGGCGTCGTCGATATCGGCGGGGCGAGCACGGAAATCGTGGTGAAAAAGCAGGGTGCGCTCGTGTATAAAAAGAGCGTGGATATCGGCGTCGTACGCTTAAAGGATAAGTGCGGGAGAGAGAAAGCCGCTTTGGAACACACCGCGCGGGAAGCGGCGAAAAAGTACGGAGAAGTCCCGTTAAAGGGTGAAATTTTTGCAATCGGCGGTACGGCGACGACTTTGGCGGCGCTTACGCTTGGATTAAAGGAGTACTCGTCGGAAAAGGTAACGGGAGCAGTCATCACGGCACACGAAATGTCGCGCATGGCGGACAAGCTTTTATCGATGTCGGTGGAAGAGATTGCGGCTCTCCCGTGTATGCCCAAAGGGCGCGCGGACGTTTTAGCGGGCGGCGCGGTGCTTTTTTCGGTGCTCATGCAAATGCTGGGCTTAGAAAAGCTTATTGTCAGCGATCGGGATAATTTGGAAGGCTACGCGATACAAAAAGGACTTATGCAATGAAAAGAAGATTTGCGACAATCTATGCGGTAGTTTGCACGCTGCTCCTTGCGGCGGGTTTTCTCACCGTTTTTCTTTTTGCTTGGCAAAAGGGGACGGACGCGGTTATCGATACGCTTATAGCCTTTGCTATCAGCCTTTTTCTTGCGCCTGCCATGCACGAGCTGGGGCACGCGTCCTTTGCCTGTGCCACTCGTATGCAAGTGGTATATAGTAAGTTTTTTTGTTTTAAGATTTTCCGTAAGGGCAAGAAGATAAAACTGCGTTTTGCTTCGCCGTTTGCGGCAGACGAAACGCAGGTAATCCCAAAATCGGGCGGGAATATGCAAAAACGGGCGGCTTGGTATGCGCTCGGCGGCTTGCTGTTTTCGGGGGCGCTTTTAGCGGTAATCCTTGCAGGCGCAATCGTTTTGGCGTGTCTTGGATATTTCAAGGGGGCGCTTTGGGGCTTGGTTCCGTACGTGGGGTACTTGTTTTTGCTTAACCTGCTCCCCGCAGAGTACGCAAGCGGTAAGACGGATATGCTCGTATATCGAGGCATTAAAAAGGGTTACGACGCGGAAAAAAACATGCTTTCCGCGATGGAGATACAGGGGCAGCTGTATGCGGGCAAGAGCTTTGCGGAAATTGACGGGAAGTGGTATTTCGATACGCCGCACCTCTGCGAAGACGAGCCGCTGTATGCGGTCATGCTCGATTTGCGCTATCGGTACTTTTTGGAAAAAGAAGACTATGAAAATGCGGCGGATTGCCTGAACCGTTTGGCGCAAAGCCAAGCGTATCTGCCCGAAGGGGAAGTGGAAAAAATCGCCGCAGAGCTTACCTATATGCACGCTCTGCGCGGGGATTTGGAAAGCGCGGAAGCGAGCGGACAGCTCTGCAAGGGCTATTTATCCTCCGAGGAAGTCTCGGCAAAACGCATTTTGGCGGCGTATTCCAAAGCGGCGGGAAAGACGGAAGCGATAGCGCCGTTGCTCGCGCAAGCGGAAGCGTGCTTGGCAAACGAAAGAATTTCGGGATTACAGAAAGCGGAAAGAATATTGCTTTCCCGCATTGGAGAATAAAAAAAGAATAGGGCAACATACTTAAGATATGAAAAATACGAGAAAGAAAAACCAAAAAAGACGGGCGGGCGTATTGATGCCCGTATCATCGTTGCCGTCCGAGTGCGGTATCGGAACGCTTGGAAAGGGCGCATTTGCCTTTTTGGATTGGATGAAAAGCGCGGGCATGAAGGTGTGGCAGGTATTGCCGCTGCTTCCCACGGGCTACGGGGACAGTCCCTATCAATCCTGTGCATCCGACGCGCTCAACCATTATTTTATTGATTTCGAGCTTTTGCGAAAAGAAGGCTTGTTAGAGCGTGCGGACTATGCGGATACCGTATGGAGCGAAGATGAACGCCGCGTGGATTACGGCAAACTCTTCGAGTGCAAAATCCCCGTGCTGAAAAAAGCGTTCGCGCGCTTTGATAAAGCGGATGAAGACTGGCAGAGCTTTCTCCGCGAAGGGAAATACGCGGATTACGCACTGTTTATGACCTTGAAAACACAGTTTGCTTACGCGCCTTGGACGGAATGGGCAGAGCCGTACAAAAGCTCGGAAGGCAAAGGCTTGGAGACGTATATTTCTCAGCATATAGAAGATATCGAGTTTTGGCAGTTCACGCAGTATATCTTTTTAAAGCAGTGGAACGCCGTGCGGGAGTACGCGCATAAGCGCGGAATACAGATTATGGGGGATATGCCCATTTACGTTGCCGCGGATAGCGTAGAAACTTGGAAATACCGCAGTAAACTGTTTATGCTGGACGAAGACGGCGGGCTTGCGCTCAAAGCGGGCGTTCCACCCGACGCGTTTTCCGAAGACGGACAGCTTTGGGGCAATCCCGTCTATGATTGGGAGAAAATGAAGGAAGACGGATACGCTTGGTGGAAGGAGCGTATCGATTACAATTTCCGTCTGTACGATATCGTGCGTATCGACCATTTCCGTGCGTTCGACCGCTTTTTTGCCATTCCCGTGGATGCGGAAACGGCAAAGGAAGGGGAATGGATGGACGGCCCGAAAGAAGAGCTGTTTAAGGACTGGGGGGCTCGCGCGATCGTCGCGGAAGATCTCGGCATTATCGA
>JAZQLT010000176.1:0-4763 GCA_045542815.1 Candidatus Scatosoma sp.
CGGCGGAAGCCAAGATCGTCTTGAAAAAGCTCATTGAAAAGCACGGCGTGCAGGTCATCTCCTGCGGAAACGGCACGGCGAGCAAGGAAAGCGAAATTTTTATCGCCGAGCTTATCAAAGAAATCAAAGCGGAAACGGGCAGAGAAGTGGGCTACGTCATCGTAAACGAAGCGGGGGCGTCCGTGTATTCGGCGAGTGCGCTCGGTGCGGAAGAATTCCCCGATTACGACGTTACGGCAAGAAGTGCGGTATCGATTGCCCGCCGTTTGCAAGATCCGCTTGCCGAACTCATCAAAATCGATCCCAAATCTATCGGCGTAGGACAGTATCAGCACGATATGAACGAAAAACGCTTGGACGGCGCGCTTTCGGGCGTGTTGGAAGACTGTGTAAACAGCGTTGGCGTGGATTTGAACACAGCGAGCGTATCTTTGCTCAAATTCGTGGCGGGGCTGAATGCCGCCGTGGCGAAGAATATCGTTGCATACCGCGAAGAAAACGGCAGATTTAAATCGCGCAAACAGCTTTTGAAGGTTCCTAAGCTCGGCGAAAAGGCTTATACGCAGTGCGCAGGCTTTTTGCGTATCGACGGCGGAGAAAATATTTTGGATAACACCGCCGTACATCCCGAATCCTATGCAAAAGCGGAAAAGCTGCTCGCGCTGTTTTCTTATACCAAAGAAGACGTAAAAGCGCGCAGAATTGCCGATTTAAAGCAAAAAATCAAAGCGTACGGAGAAGAAAAAGCCGCTAAGGAAACTGAGCTGGATCAAGCAACCTTAAACGATATCGTCAACGAGCTGATAAAGCCGGGCAGAGATATTCGTGAAGGCTTACCTGCGCCCATGCTCCGCAAGGATATCATGGGGATTGAAGATTTGAAGGTCGGCATGGAGCTGACGGGTACGGTAAGAAACGTAGTCGATTTCGGCGCATTCGTCGATATCGGCGTACACCAAGACGGGCTCGTGCATATTTCCGAGATTACCGAGCGGTACATTCGCCACCCGTCGGAAGTCTTGAAGGTAGGGCAGATCGTGCAGGTATGGGTAAAAGAAGTGGATATTAAGAAAAACCGTATCGGTCTTACCATGAAAAAACGTCCGCAGCAACAGAATTGATGAAAATTTCGAGAAAATACTTGACATTATTCATAAATAGTATTATACTATATTAGTCAATACACGTTGACTTCAATATTACGGAGGACATTAAAATGTTAGAAAAAATCCAAGCAATGCTTGCAGAAGCGCTTAACCTTCCCCTTGATAAGGTAACCCCCGACGCGAAGATCGTGGACGATCTCGGTGCGGATTCTTTGGATGTTGTAGAACTTCTCAGTCAACTCGAAGACGAGTACGGGATCACTATCCCCGACGACGAAGTGGAATCTTTGGTTACGGTTGCGGACGTCGCAACGGAAGTGGAAAAGCTCACTAAATAAATATTTGTATGTAAAAATGCCTTTGAAGGTCCCCCTTTAAGGGCTTTTTTCATGTCCTATACGAAAGAAGAAAGAAAATGAAGAAATATAGAAAATATTTTGTTTTTATATGCGTCATGTTGCTCTCTTGCTTTCTTACTTTTCTCGGTTGTAAGGAAGAAGAAGCTTCTTCTATCGAGTCTTCTTCCATGCCAATATCTTCCGCGGAAACCTTATCTTCCACGCAGGAAAGCTCTATCCCGCAAAGTTCCGATTTGTCGAGCAATTCCGTGGAAGAGAGCAGCGTAGAAGAGAGCAGCGTAGAAGAAAGTAGTTTCGTTGAGAACTCTTCCTCAGAAGAAAGTACCGGCTTGGAAGAAGAGAACTCGTCCTTGGAAGAAGAGAGCTCGTCTTCGGAAGAAATTTCTTCGTCGGAAGAACCGCCCCATTCACATGATTGGGTGGAAGAAAGCAGGGTAGAATATTGCACGAAACCGGGTACGCTTACTTATATTTGCCATGGCTGTGGAGAAAAGAAAGCGGAAGATTTGCCTGCATTAAATCACGACGAAGTAACAGACGAAGCGGTAAGCGCGACCTGCGAAGTGGAAGGAAAAACAGAAGGCAGCCATTGTTCCCGCTGCGGTGAAATTTTGTGCGAACAAGAAAATCTGGGGTTTAGCGATCATTGCTACGTAGAGCATATTTGTAAATGGTGCGATTCGGCGCAGTTAAATTTTGTCGTTATTCAAGGAGAGTATTATTGCACGGGTACGGACGCAACGTACGCTCGTCGCGTCGTTATTCCCGACAATTACAAAGGCTACCCCGTAACGGGCATTGCAAAAAATGCTTTTGCCTGTTGTCATGCATTAAACAGCCTGACGATCGGGAAAAACGTAGAGACGATTGAAGAAGGCGCGTTTGACTGTTGCGATAATCTTATGGAAATCTATGATTATTCGGACGCGGTTGTAACGAGCGTACCCGCAAATATGACGCTCTTATCCAATTACGTGAAAGATATTTACACCGAACCGACGGAGAGTAGGCTTCATCAAGACGAAAACGGCTATATTACGTATAAAGACAGGGAAAACGAGATATGGTTCGTCGGTTATCGGGGCGCGAAAAAGGATTTGGTACTTCCCGACGGCATTACGATCATCAATATCAATTCTTTTGCTATGTGCGAAGGGTTAAGAAGCGTTGTTATCTCCGATACGGTAAAGAAGATTCGAACGAGAGGCTTTGCGTTCTGCCCCGATTTGGTAAAGGTTACGATCGGCAGAGGGGTAAATTATATCGGAAACTACGCCTTCGACGTCGATAACAACTTGCAAGAAGTCGTCTTTCTTGACCCGTATAATTGGGTAACTTGGAGCGAAGACATGAAAGTGTGGGTTAAAAATAATGAACATGATATGTGTGATCCCGTGAGAGCTTCGTATTTATTTCAGGGCGAACAGATCGGGTATATTATGAGAAAAGAAAGTTGACGAAAGAGAGAAAAACGTTTGCTTTAAAACGGCTGTTATGCTATAATACTATGGAAAGAAAGAAAAAGAGGTGTTTTCATGTTACAGGTAACGGGGGTATCCCTTCAATTCGGCAGTAAAAAATTGTTTGAAGACGTTAATCTTAAATTCACGAAGGGGAACTGCTACGGTATCATCGGTGCGAACGGCGCGGGTAAATCTACCTTCTTAAAGGTGCTTTCGGGCGAGCTCGAACCGCAAAAAGGCTTTGTTTCGTTGGACAAGAACGAGCGTATGTCCGTGTTACAGCAAAACCAGAATATGTACGATAACGAAACGGTGCTTCGCACCGTTATGCTCGGCTTTAAGCGTCTTGTGGAAGTTATGGACGAAAAGGACGCTTTGTATGCAAAGCCCGATTTCTCCGAAGAAGACGGCGTCCGCGCGGCGGATTTAGAGAGCGAATTTGCAGAAATGAACGGGTACGACGCGGAATTTCAAGCGGCACAGCTTTTGAACGCTTTGGATATTCCCGAAGATTTGCATTATTGCCTTATGAGCGATCTGGACGCAAAGCAAAAGGTGCGCGTATTGCTCGCGCAGGCTTTGTTCGGCGATCCCGACGTGCTGCTTTTGGACGAACCTACGAACAATCTCGATATTAAAACGGTCAGATGGTTGGAAAACTATTTGATGGATTTTGAAAATACCATCATCATCGTTTCGCACAACCGACATTTCTTAAATAAGGTATGTACGAATATCTGCGACGTGGATTTCGGCAAAATCAATATGTACGTTGGTAACTACGATTTCTGGTACCAAACGAGCCAGTTGCTTGCCCGCCAGCAAAAGGAACAGAATAAAAAAGCGGAACAAAGAGCGAAAGAATTGCAGGAATTTATCGCTCGCTTCGCGGCAAACGCTTCCAAATCCCGTCAGGCGACTTCCCGTAAAAAGGAGCTCGAAAAGCTCACGATCAACGATTTCAAGCCGTCCTTGCGCAAATATCCGTTTATCGATTTTAAGTTTGAAAAAGATATCGGCAACGATATTCTGATCGTAGAAGATCTGACCAAAGAAGGGTATTTTGAAAAGGTTTCCTTCACCGTACAGCGCGGTGAAAAAATCGGTATCGTTTCGAATAAGAGCACCACGCTTACCATGCTTTACGATATTCTTATGGGCAAAGAACAACGCGATTCGGGTACGGTTAAGTGGGGGAAAACTATTTCCGTTTCCTATTTTCCGCAGAACAATAACGAATATTTCACGAATTGTGAGTTAAATCTCGTAGAATGGCTTTCGCAGTTCTCCAACGACCATTACGAAGAATACCTGCGCGGTTGGCTGGGCAGAATGTTATTCTCGGGCGAAGAAGCGCTCAAAAAAGCAAAAGTGCTTTCGGGCGGTGAAAAAGTGCGTTGTATGCTCGCCAAAATGATGCTGGAAGGAAGTAACTTCCTGATTTTTGACGAACCTACCAACCACCTTGATCTTGAATCCATCACGGCGCTCAACAACGGTTTAAGTAACTATAAAGGCTGTATGTTGCTTACTTCGCACGACCAAGAGCTCATGAATACCGTTGCAAACCGCATTATCGAAATCAACGACAAAAAGGTTTACGATCGTCAGGTTACCTACGACGAATATTTAGACGAAACGCACGCATAATCGGTTATTTCCTATAAAATTACCTATGAATTTAATGAAGACGAAGCTTTTTGCTTCGTCTTTTCTACTTTTTTCGACAAATATTGAACGAATATTGAAAAATAATATAAAAATATTGAAAAAATAAGATTAAATATTGTAAAATATTCTTTACTTATTAAAAAATATGTAGTATAATTGAGAAA
>JAZQLT010000177.1:0-2692 GCA_045542815.1 Candidatus Scatosoma sp.
ATGTTGTCTTCCTAAGACCGCTTGGCCTCCGACTTAAAAGTAGGCACGGACGTTCTTTCGAGCACGCGCTATGAAGTGAGCGCGGCGGTGGAAAACGAAGACGCGGTGATGGTGCGTTCGGCAGCTCTGCACGATATGGAATTTTCTCCCAATCTCCGTGCAATCGCCCGTTGCGGCGCGGGGGTGAACAATATCCCCGTAGAGAAGTGCACGGAAAAGGGCGTGGTCGTATTCAATACCCCCGGCGCAAACGCGAACGCAGTGAAAGAGCTTGCAATCGCGGCGTTGGTGCTCGCTTCGCGCGACGTTATCGGCGGCGTTAAGTGGGTGGAAACGCTTTCGGGGCAGGAAAACGTAGCCAAAGCGGTGGAAGCGGGGAAATCCGCGTTCGTCGGGCACGAGCTTGCGGGAAAAACGCTTGGCGTTGTGGGCTTAGGCGCAATCGGCGGTATGGTTGCAAACGCGGCGATTGCTTTGGGCATGAACGTTATGGGCTATGACCCGTACATTACGGCAAAGGCGGCTTGGAGCTTAGCGCCTTCCGTCCGTCAGGCGTCCGATTACGCGGATATTTTCAAAAATTGCGATTATATCACCCTGCACGTACCCGCAACGCCGCAGACGAAGAACATGATTTGTGAAAAGAGCCTTGCGCAGATGAAAGACGGCGTGCGCATTCTCAATCTCTCCCGTGCGGATCTCGTTTGCGCGGCGGATTTAAAGGCGGGGCTTGCGAGCGGCAAGGTAGCGGCGTATATCACCGACTTCCCCACGGAAGAAACGGTAGGGGTAAAGGGGATTACGGCAATCCCGCATCTCGGTGCGTCCACGGTGGAATCGGAAGACCACTGCGCGATCATGGCGGCGCAGCAGCTTGACGAGTTCTTGACCTACGGCAATATCCGCAACAGCGTGAACTTCCCTACGGTAGGCGTTCCCGCTTCGGGACATCCGCGCGTATGTATCATGAACAGAAATATTCCCAATATGCTCTCGCAGATCACGGCGGCGTTTTCGTCCCAGAACATCAACATTGAAAACCTTGCCAACGGTTCGAAGGGGGACGTGGCTTATACGATCGTGGAAACCAACGAACCTGCGGACGAAAGAATTTTGAATACCCTGAAACAAATCGAAGGGGTCTTCGGCGTAAGGGTATTTGCATAAACAGTAGCAAAGTGTTAAGGAGAAAAGTATGATTACGGTAAAACCTTTTGCGGCGCTCCGTCCGACGGCGGAATACGTTAAAGAATGCGCGGCGCTTCCCTATGACGTTATGTCCAGCGACGAAGCGAGAAAGGAAGTGCAGGGCAAGCCCTATTCCTTCTTGCATATCGACAAAGCGGAGATCGATCTCGATCCGTCCGTGGATTTGTACGACGACAGCGTATATGCCAAGGCGGCGCAAAACTTAAAGGACTTTGAAAAGGCGGGCGTGTATTGCGCGGAAAAGGAAAAGAAGTTTTACTTTTACCGCTTGGTGATGGACGGCAGAGCGCAGACGGGTATCGTGGGCTGCGCTTCTATCGACGATTACTTGCAAAACCGTATCAAAAAGCACGAGCTTACCCGCGCGGATAAGGAGCTCGACCGTATTCGCCACGTAGATACCTGCTCTGCGCAAACGGGACCTATTTTTCTGGCTTACCGCGAGAGCGAAACGCTGGATAAAATCATCGCCGAGCAGACAGCAAAAACGCCGCTTTACGATTTTGTTTCCGACGACGGCATACGGCACACCGTATGGACGAGCGACGGAAAAGAAACGGACGAAAAGATCGAACGCGCGTTTGCGGGCGTGGAAGCCTTGTATATCGCCGACGGACACCACCGCGCGGCATCCGCTGTGAAAGCGGGTTTGAAAAGGAGAGAAAAGGGCTTTGACGGCACGGAAGAATTTAACTTTTTCCTGTCGGTCATCTTCCCCGCAAAATCCTTGAAGATCATGGACTACAACCGTCTTTTGTACGATTTGAACGGCAAGAGCGAAGAAGAATTTTTAAAGGAAGTGGAAACCCGTCTTGGCAACGTGCGCCCCGTAGCGGGAACGCATAGACCCACGCGTTGCCATACGCTCGGTTTATTCGTCGGCGGGCAGTGGTACGAAGTGGAGCTTAAAGAAGAGCTTTGCAAGCACCCTTCCCCGTCCAAGCGTTTGGATTGCGATATATTGCAAACCGCATTTTTAGCGCCCGCGATGGGAATAGACGATCCCAGAACGAGCAAGCGCGTTGATTTTGTCGGCGGAATTAGAGGGTTGCGTTATTTGGAAGAGCGTTGTAAAACGGACGCAAAAGCGGCGTTTGCGATGTTTCCCACTTCGATGGACGAGCTGACTTCGATTGCGGACGCAGGGGAGATCATGCCCCCGAAATCCACTTGGTTCGAGCCTAAGCTCAGAAGCGGAATACTTATCCACAAAATTTAAGGAGAACGGTATGTTTCAAAAGGCGTTGAAACAGGAAGAGATCGCGCTTACCCTTTGCGGTCTGTACGAAAAGTACGGCTATTTGCCCTATAAAATGAGCAAATTTGAAGAATACGATCTCTATGCGAAATATAAAGAATTTTTAGGCAGCTCCCGAATCGTTACCTTTAATGACGTGGACGGGAAATTGCTGGCGTTAAAGCCCGACATCACCTTATCCATCGTCAAAAACGACGCGGACGGCGGGGCAAAGCGCAAGGTGTA
>JAZQLT010000178.1:0-3551 GCA_045542815.1 Candidatus Scatosoma sp.
ATCGGGACGCAGACTTTGATGGACGCGGCGCTCAAATATAACGTAAAAAGATACCACCAAGTATCTACCGACGAAGTTTACGGGGATCTGCCCTTAGACAGACCCGATCTCCTTTTCACCGAGGAAACGCCGTTGAAGACCAGCTCCACCTATTCTTCTTCCAAAGCGGGGGCGGATCTTTTGGTTAACGCTTACCACAGAACGTTTGGGCTGCCGACGACGATCAGCCGCTGTTCTAACAATTACGGGCCTTATCAGTTCCCCGAAAAACTCATTCCGCTTATGATTGCGAACGCGCTTGCGGATAAAAAGCTTCCCATTTACGGCGAAGGCTTGAACGTACGCGATTGGTTGTACGTAGAAGACCACTGCAAAGCGATCGATTTGATTATTCGCCACGGTCGGGTGGGGGAAGTGTATAATATCGGCGGGCATAATGAAATGCGGAATATCGATATTGTCAAGATTATTATCAAGGCACTTGGTAAGGATGAAAGCTTAATCACCTACGTTACGGACCGTAAAGGGCATGATATGCGCTATGCGATTGATCCTACGAAAATCCATAACGAGTTGGGGTGGTTGCCTGAAACCAAATTCGCGGACGGGATACAAAAGACAATCGAATGGTATCTTTCCAATAAAGAATGGTGGGAAAAAATCATCTCCGGCGAGTACGTTCATTATTTCGAGAAAATGTACGGCGAGAGATTGAAAAACTCTTAAAAATCTTGTTGGAGCAGGAAACTATGAAAGTATTGGTAACCGGCGTTAAGGGTCAGCTTGGCTTTGACGTTGTGAACGAATTAAAAAAACGCGGGCATGAAGCGATAGGCGTTGATATTGAAGAAATGGATATCACCTGCGAAAACGCGGTGAAGACAACGTTTAAAGAGATTTCTCCCGACGCGGTAGTGCATTGTGCGGCTTGGACGGCAGTGGACGCTGCGGAAGAAGAAGGGAATGCCGATAAGGTATATGCAATCAACGCGCTTGGGACGAAATATATCGCTGAAGCGTGCAAGGCGAGCGGGTGCAAAATGGTGTATATCAGCACCGATTACGTATTCGACGGCAACGGGGAGACTCCTTGGGAACCCGATTGCAAGGAGTATGCGCCGCTCAATTATTACGGCGCAACCAAGCTGGAAGGCGAAAAATTCGTTTCTTCTATTTTAGAGAAGTATTTTATCGTGCGTATTTCCTGGGTATTCGGGAAGAATGGAAACAACTTTATCAAAACCATGTTAAAAGTGGCGGAAAAAGTACCTTCCTTGCGGGTCGTAAACGATCAGATCGGCACTCCCACATATACGCTTGATCTTGCAAAATTGTTGGTGGATATGGTAGAAACGGAACGCTACGGGTACTATCATGCCAGCAACGAAGGCGGATATATTTCTTGGTATGATTTTGCTTGCGAGATCTTCCGTCAAGCGGGCGTGGACGTTTCCGTTGCCCCTGTTACTACGGCGGAATACGGTATTTCCAAAGCAAAACGCCCCTTCAACAGCAGGTTGGAGAAGAAGAAACTGACGGAAAATGGATTTGAGCGCTTGCCCGCTTGGCAGGACGCTTTAGGTCGCTATCTTGCGGAGATAAAAAATTGATATGGGACAAATTAAAGTAACGAAAGCCCCGATTGAGGGATTATATATCATAGAGCCTACCGTACACGGCGACAGCCGGGGGTATTTTATGGAAACGTATAGTCAAAGAGATATGCAGGCGGCGGGCTTGAATATGGTTTTTGTACAAGATAACCAGTCTATGAGCGTGAAAGGCGTTCTTCGCGGGTTGCATTTCCAAAAGCAGTATCCACAAGGGAAGCTGGTACGCGTTATCAAAGGGAAAGTGTTTGACGTAGCGGTTGATCTCCGTGCGGGAAGTCCTACCTACGGAAAATGGTTTGGGGTGGAGCTTTCCGAAGAGAACAAAAAGCAGTTTTATATTTCAGAAGGGTTTGCACACGGTTTTTTGGTGTTGTCGGAAACGGCGGAATTTTGTTATAAGGTAACGGATTTTTATCATCCGGGCGACGAGGGCGGCTTGGCTTGGAACGATCCGGAAATCGGGATCGAGTGGCCGCAGGTTGTAGGGACTTATAGCGGGACGGCGAGCGCGCAGGGATATACGTTGGAAGACGGAGTGCCGCTCAATTTAAGCGAAAAAGATCAAAAATGGTCGAATATAAAGGATACTTTTAAGTTTTGATGAAGATAGATGTCGTATGTCCGCTGTATGAAGCGGGGAATGAATTGGACGGTTTTTTATCCCGCTTGCACGCGCAAACGGGCGTTGAGATTAAAAAAATGGTCTTTCCTGTTACCGTATCCAACGATTTTGAAACTACCGTGGAAAAAATTAAAGAAGCGGGGGGAGAATATTTCTTGGTGGAAAAGGAAGAGTTCTCCCACAGCCTTACACGGGAAAGGGCGATTATGGAATATTGCGAAAGCGATATTGTAATCATGCTTTCGCAAGACGTAATCTTGGAAAACGAGAATGCCCTGTTGCTTCTTGCGCAAAGCTTGAATGAAGAAGTTGCGTATGCGTACGGAAGGCAAGTCTGCAAAAAAAAGACCATAGAATACTATATCCGAAACAAAAATTACGGACCCAACGCACAGATTGTGAGCAAGGAAGACGTGGAAGGGCTGCAGCTTGGCGCATTCTTTGCGTCGGACGCTTTTTCCGCGTATCATCGCCCCACGTTTCTTAAACTGGGCGGGTACGACAGCGTTCCCATGATGATGAACGAAGACATGTACTATGCGAAGAAGGTTATCGACGCGGGATACAAAAAAGCGTACGTTGCGGGTGCGGTGGCGGAACACGCACACAAATATACGTTAAAACAGTTATACCAAAGATACTATCAAACGGGGGTCTGGTTTTCTCAGCACGAAGAGTTCGACGGGTATAAGACCACGGATTCGGGGGTAAAGTTGGCGCTTTACGTTTTTAAGAAAGCGCTGCTTGGTTTTAACGTACCCGTTCTTTTCCGTTTTATCCCCGATATGATTGCCAGATACTTGGGCATGAAGAAAGGAAAGAAATCTAAACAATAAGAAGGCTTATATCATGCAAGAACCTATTCGAGTTTTAATCGTCAACGGAAAGATGATTTGCGGCGGCATTGAGTCTTTCATTATGAATATCTACCGTCATATTGACAGGACAAAGATACAATTTGATTTTTTGGTTCACTATAAGGAACGCTTTTTCTACGACGACGAAATCGAAAGCCTTGGCGGGAAAATCCATCGGCTGACGTTTAGGAACGATCGGAATATCTTTAAGTACAAAAGAGATTTAAAGCGCTTTTTCCAAACGCATCCCGAATATCAAATCGTTTGGGGGCAAATGGAAGGACTTGCGAGCATTTATTTGAAGGCGGCGAAAAAAGCGGGCGTTAAAACGACGATAGCGCACTCTCATATCACGAGCGCCGAGCGGTCGCTCAAAGGGCTTGTAAAACGGTTTTTGCGGAGAAACGTTTATAAATATGCCGATTATCGGTTTGCTTGTTCTACCGAGGCGGGGAAATA
>JAZQLT010000179.1:0-2025 GCA_045542815.1 Candidatus Scatosoma sp.
AGAGTACCGCTCAAAGGCACGTGGAATATCGACGCGGAAAACATAGAGCTGATTGCGCAGTGGGAAGCCGAAGGTTGGACTGGCTACTATTGATATAAAACACGACCGCAGAGCTGAATAGCTCTGCGGTAATTTTATAAAGATATTGACAAAAATCGAAAATCTGCTATAATATAAATAAGGAGGGCGGTATGTTCGATTTGTCGCATTTGGAAAAATATAAGGAAACAAACCGTATAGAAGCCAAGCGTGCAACGGGCGGGCTTCCGCGCAGTCTTTGGGAGACCTATTCTGCGTTCGCCAACTCGGACGGGGGATATATTTTGCTGGGAGTAGCGGAAAGCAAGAAAGATAAAACGCTCTATCCCGTGGAATTGCCTGATCCGTGGCGGCTTGTCGCACAGTTTTGGGAGCTTGTGCAAAATCCGCGCGTCGTGAGTAAGAACATCTTAAAAAAATCGGACGTAACGGTGGAGAATGCAGACGGCAAGGAAATCGTCGTTATTCATATTCCAAAAGCTAAGAAGAAAGACAAACCCGTCTATATCGGCGGGAACCCGATCACGGGTTCGTACTATCGCCGAGACGAAGGGGATATACGCCTGCCCGAACATCGGATCAAGCAGATGATAGAAGAGAGTAAACAATAAAAAAATCCTCGCAGACGGCTGTCTGCGGGGATAGGTTTTTATGAGGGTTAGCCTACGATAAGGTTTACCAGTCTGCCCTTAACGATGATACACTTTTTCACCGTCTTGCCTGCGATTGCTTCGGCAATTTCCGCGTAAGCGCAAACGGTTTCTTGAATATCCTCGTTGGAAAGACCTTCGGGGATCATCATTTTCGCCTTAATCTTGCTGTTGATTTGGATAGCGTATTCCACTTCGTCTTTGACGAGCGCGCTCTCGTCGAAAAGGGGATAGCTTTCTTCGAATACCGAAGTCTTATGCCCGTAAGCTTCCCACAGTTCTTCCGCAAAATGGGGAACGAAGGGAGAGATCATGCGAATAAGATCTTGGATGCATTCCTTGTAGAATACGACGTTCTTTTCCGTTACGTCATTTTCGTATTTTTGCAGGGCGTTGACGTACTCCATAAGACGTGCCACGGACGTGTTAAAGGAGAAAGCTTCCACGTCGCGGGTGATGTTTTTAAGTGCGTAATGTTTCGCGTAGTTGATATCCTTTTCCGCGGAAGTCATGTTTTCATGTCCGCCCGAAAGTTCGAGGGATTTACGAACCAAACGCTCCATACGGTCGGCGAATTTTGCCACCGATTTGATACCGTCGTCGCTCCAAGGCCCGCCTTCGGTGTAGCTGAAGCCGAACATAAGGTAAAGACGGAACATATCCGAGCCGTACTCGTCGATATAGGTATCAGGGGAAACGACGTTGCCGTGCGATTTAGACATACGGTTGCCGTCCGGCCCTAAGATAATGCCTTGATGTACGAGACGCTTGAAGGGTTCGCCAAAATCGATATAGCCCATATCGCGGAGCGCCTTGGTGATAAAGCGTGCGTAGAGCAGGTGCATACAAGCGTGTTCCGAACCGCCGACGTACACGTCCACGGGCAGCATTTTGTTTGCCGTTTCCGTGTTAAACGCTTGCTTGTCGTTATGCGCGTCGGGATAACGGAGATAATACCAGCTCGAACATACGAAGGTATCGAGCGTATCGGGGTCGCGGGAAGCCTTGCCGCCGCAGTTGGGGCAGGTGCATTTCATGAACTTCTCATGGCCCGCAAGCGGGGATTTTCCCGTGGGACGGAATTCCACGTCGTAGGGGAGCTTCACGGGCAGATCCTTTTCGGGAACGGGCACCGTGCCGCACTTTGCGCAGTGGATCATAGGGATGGGTGCGCCCCAGTAACGCTGACGGGAAACCGACCAGTCGCGCAAGCGGTAGTTTACCTTTTTCCCGCCTTTGCCAAGCTTGGTAAGGTGTACGGCAATCGCGTCGCGCGCGTCATCGCCCGAAAGCCCGTCAAAAGAACCGCTGTTGACGAGAATACCGTCCTCGCAGT
>JAZQLT010000180.1:0-2213 GCA_045542815.1 Candidatus Scatosoma sp.
GTTCCTTGTGTGCGATCGCGTCGTACGGCGAGGCTTTTTTGCATTTCCCGCAGCGGATGCACTTGGATTGATCGATCACCGTCTTGCCGTTGACTACGGAAATAGCGTTCTTCGGGCATACCGCCACACAAGCTTTTGCCACACAGCTACGGCATTGATTGCTCACTTCGTAGAGATTTTCCGGGCACTTATCGCACGCGGAAGGGATTACCTGCATGAGCGGGGGTTCGTAGTATTTATCCGAAATATCGCTCTGGTCGATACCTGCCGTGATATGCACGGGTTTATCTTCGGGGCGTAGGGACATACCCATGGCAAGGCGCACCTGCTCCGCGGCGATTGCGCGTTCGCGGTAAATGCTTTCGCGGAAACGGGGCTGCTCTGTCGGGGTGATGATATAGGGGATTGCCTCGATCGCGTCGTTTACCTTATCCGCGTCCACGGTGAACGCTACGTTTGCCACTTCTTTGAATACTTCGTGTCTGAGCTTCACGACGGAAGTTTCCAAACCTCTCATACAAATCTCCTTAGGTAAAATAACTTTCAATCCCTATTATATAATAAAGTAGCAAAAATGTCAATGTATCCGCGGGGGGATTTACAGAGTTTTTTATTGTGAAAAATCAAGTAATTTCACAAAATGGGCTTTACATGTGGAAAAAAATATGCTATAATACATTTAATCATTTAAAATAAGGCGGCTTTTATGCAAAAGAAAGGCAAGAAAAAACAAAAATGGGTGCGCTTTCGCCACCGCGTGATACGGAATTTGGCGTTCGCCGTGCTTTACCCTTACGTAAAATTAAAATACCATATCAAAATAGAAAAATTCAAGGCGCAGGATAAGCGCAAGTATTTGATTTTATTCAATCACCAAACGGCGATGGACCAGTTTATCGTCGGTTCTTCCTTTAAGGGCCCCGTATATTACGTGGCAAGTGAAGATTTGTTTTCCAACGGCTGGATTTCTCGGCTTTTGAGCTGGGCAGTCGCGCCTATTCCCATCAAAAAGCAAGCGACGGACGCGCGCGCAGTGCTCAACTGTATGCGGGTCATGAAGGAAGGGGGTACGATCGCGATCGCGCCCGAAGGCAACCGCACGTACAGCGGGAAGACGGAGTACATGAAGCCCGCGATTATCGCGCTTATCAAAGCATTGAAAATGCCCCTGCTGCTTTATCGCATTGAAGGCGGATACGGCGTGCATCCCCGTTGGAGCGACGTGATCCGCAAGGGTAAAATGCGGGCGTACGTTTCTAAGGTGGTGGAACCTGAAGAATATCTTTCGATGTCCGACGACGAGCTGTTTACGCTCATCACTCAAGAACTCTACGTCAACGAAGGGGTAGCCGACGGCGAGTACAGGCATAAGAAGACTGCGGAATATTTGGAGCGCGCCTTTTACGTTTGCCCCGATTGCGGATTGACGAACTTTGAAAGCCGCAAGGATATCGTAGAGTGCAAAAAGTGCGGAAAGAAAGTGCGGTATCTGCCCACCAAGGAATTGCAGGGCGTAGGCACGGAATTTCCTTTCCGATTTGCCACCGAATGGTACGACGCACAGAGCGATTTCGTCAACGCGCTCGATCTCACGGCGCAGGGAGATACCTGCTTATTTAAGGACACGGTATCCCTGTTTGAAGTGATTTTGTATGATAAAAAGCGTATATTACAAAGAGAAACGGAACTTTGCCTTTGTGCGGACAGGATCACCTTTATGCTCGGCGGCGAGCGGATCGAGATGCCGTACGAGAAGATTTCGGCGGCGGTGGTGCTCGGCAAAAATAAGCTGAATATCTACTATGAAGGCAAGCTGTATCAAATGAAAGGGGATAAGCGGTTTAACGCGCTTAAATACGTACAGTTTTGCTATCGCGCGAAGAATATTTTGAAAGGAGACGACAATGGAAAGTTTCTCGGATTATAGTGTTTGGAGTTTTATTATGGTCTTTGCAGTGCTGTTGATTGCACTGCTCATCGCCAACGGCTTGAAACGCTCGTTTAAGTGGCTGCGGGCGTCTCTTATTCCCACTTCGGTTCTGGCGGGGTTAATGCTGCTGTTAATTTCCCTTGTCTATAACCTGATCACGGGCGAACAGATATTCAATACGGCAATCTTTAACGGCGAAGGTATGACGACCTTGGAGATTATTACCTACCATACGTTGGCGCTCGGTTTTATTGCGTCAACGCTGAAAACGTCGGATAAGAAA
>JAZQLT010000181.1:0-2548 GCA_045542815.1 Candidatus Scatosoma sp.
TGCCGTAATTTTGACCCGAATTTCACCCGCGCCGACTTCCACTTCCGAAGCCGATTTACTCCAAAGATACTCGCTAAGCTCCGCCGCCGCCTTATCCGACACGATCGCCGAACCCGTCGTCTCCTGCAAGGTCTTGCCGCGCAAGAACGCGTAAAACGCTGCCTGATTTTCTTTTCTGTTCCCGCTGAGATTTTCTTCGGCGAAACGGAATTCCCCGTAATTCACGCGGTATGCAAGCGGGAAAACGATCGTATTTTCATACACGTAATAGGTTTCCGAGCCCTGACCGCATGAAAGGTGCTCTCCGTCGTCCGTCAGTACCTTTTGCAAATATTCCTTTTCTTCCGCGTCTTCCCGTTGCGATTTCGGCACGAAGAAATACTTGTACCCCATAAACGAATCGCCGAACGCTTCCGCACGGTAAGTCTTCCCAAGGTTATGTGTACTCTTAAAGCTGTTTTTTCCGTTCCCCAAATACCCAAAAAGCTGAAAACAGGCAAAATTATCCGCGTCGATGACGGACGAGAACACGCTGAATGAATTGCTGTTCCCCGTGAACGGGATGTTCGCCGTCCAACAGTCCGCACGCGCTTCTTCCTTGTTTATATATCCGTAATCTTTTACGCGGAAGTAGCTGTCATCGCGAGCGTTAAGCTCCGCTGAAAGGGTCGCATAGCTTCCGAATTTCACGTGCTGCGTAGAGCGATTGCCTATCACCAAGTGGCTATTCAAAAACACCACCTGCACGCCCACGATCACGGCGAGCGCGATTGCAAGCGTACGCGGGCTCGCCTTTTTGATAGACACGATAAATAAGCCCACGACCGCTACGACCGCCACGACGATAAGCGGAACAACGAGCCCTTCCATACCGCCCAAGGAATGCGCAAACCGTGCGGAAAACCCGTCCAAAGTTTTCAACAGGCTTTCGTCCTTGACAAACCAGCCTATGACTTTTTTGTAGCCGTCGCCAACGGCATAGAAGATCATGAAAACCGCCAAAAGCGCGGTCAAGCCCAGCAAAATCCCCGTGCCGATCCATACGCCGCGGTTGTGCTTTTGAACGGCTGCTTTTTCAATACACTCGACACTGCCCCCATCGTCCGACGGTTTTGCCGTTCGATACAAGGGTGTTCCGTCAAAGGCACAGTTTTTCTCAAAGCACCAACCGTCAATCGCAAGGCACGCCCCGCCGAGAAAATACAGTGCGTTTAGAAACCCGAACCGCAGGGCATACGACATATAGGAGCCCATATTCATGAGCAGCATGGCTTCATCTACGACAAGGGGCAATAAAGTCATCACGCCCGCAATCAACATGAATTTAGCAAACGGATCTTGCAGTCCGCGGCGCACGAACCAAAACAGAGTGAGCACCACGAACAGCGCGTCGCACGCAATATACGACCATTTGCGATAAATAGACTGAGAATAGCTTTGGATAAAATCCGAAGAGTTAAAGTCGCTTGGAATGCCCGTTGTTTCGGAAACGGTATCGAAGCCATACCAAAAATACTCGAAGAGTCCACCCCCGCGCGCACTGTTCAAAAAGGCTGCGAGCGCGGGCAATAAAACGGGCAGGGCAAGCAGGATTGCTACGCCGAAGGACAGACACAGGTATGCGATGAAGCGATTTCGCTTCTCTTTCTCCACGCACAAAAGCGCATAGACGATGAGCGCGGGAAACACGGTAAAAAGCGAAAAACACGCAATCGAGAAGCAGGTATAGATACAGCACGCCACAAGCGCGGAAAAGGCAAAGAATTTCCCCGTATCCACGTACCGCTTAAACGCCCACACGCAAAAGGGCATATAAATAAGAAAGTCCACCCAGTTGATATAGGTATTCGCCACAAACATATATCCGCAGTAGGCATATACGACGCCGATAATGATGCAGATATAATCGGGAATGGCTTTGAACATCTTTTTGACAAACCAGCTCCCCGAAAACGCCACCGCCATGAGCTTTGCCGTCATGACGATACTGCTTGCATGCGCCACTTTCCCGTCCCCGAAAATCAAAAACAGGAAGCTGAACGGGCTGATGAAGAAATACAGGAAAGTCCCCGTAACGTCCGCCCCGCCCACGATCGCGTACGAATACGTGAGTTTGGATTTGCCTTGGAATACGTCGAAGAGGTGCTCGATAAAGGGACAAATTTGTGCGGAGAGATCGTAGCTTGCCGCCGTGTATTTTTCCCCGAACGGATATATCCCGTTCGCCATGAGCGCACCTAAATAAAGCACCATGACGAAAAGAGCCGCGAAAAACATAACGTAATTCCGATCGAAAAACGCTTCTAAACGCTGTACCCGCGCGGCTTTATTCGATTTTTTCTCTTCGCGTATCTCTTCCGTTGCCATATCCCTTATTTTAGCACTTTTTCCTATATAAGTCAATAAAAAATTCGGGGCAGAACGCTCTGCCTCGAATTTTTTACTTGCATTATTTGTTTTGAATATACTCGTCGATTGCCTTTGCGGCTACTTTCCCCGCACCCATGGCTTTGATGACGGTCGCCGCGCCCGTTGCCGCGTCCCCGCC
>JAZQLT010000182.1:0-7233 GCA_045542815.1 Candidatus Scatosoma sp.
CTTTCCTTATCCGATCTTTGCGTAGGGGAAGACATAGGAAAACTCATTGACGCGGGGGTAACTTCGTTTAAAATCGAGGGCAGAATGCGCCGTGCGGAATACGTTGCCGCCGCTGTGCGCTACTACCGCATAATTCTCGAAAATTGGGCGGGGAAAGAGAACGCTTTATCCGATTTGAAGCGCACCTACAACCGCGGGAACTATACCAAAGGTCTTGCTTTTGGGCAGGACAAGCGTTTGTTATCCACCGCAATCCAAGGGCATCTTGGAGAAAAAGTCGGCGTTGTCAAGGTGATCGGCGGTAAATTTTTCGTGGAAAGCAAATTTCTCCCCAAACAAGGCGACGCTTTCAAAATTTTGCGCGACGGGAAAGAACTGGGCGGAGCAAGCTTTGCAAGGGCGGAAAACAGGGGCTTTTCTCTCTATTCCAAGCATCGTTTGATGAACGGCGACGGCGTGTTTATCACGACGGATACCGCCGTAAACGAACGGGTATTGCAGGCGAAGGAGAAAGGCAAGGTAGCCCTTTCGCTTTGCTTTACGGAAGGGGAATACGCACTCGTGCAAGGCGGCGGCGTTTGCGTGCAGTCGGACGAACGGTTGCCAACGGCAGAAACCCGTCCTTTGACGGAAGACGAGCTTAGAAATTGTTTTTTAAAGACGGACGGCTTACCCGTAGAGATATCTTTTTCGCAGGTGGAATTGCAAGGTAATATCTTTCTTCCCAAATCCGTACTTAACGGCATACGAAGAAAGTTTTTCTCCGCGCTTAGAGAAAAGGTCGTAAAAAACGGTCGGGAAAAGAAATATACGCACGAACCGATTTTCTTGCCCCTGCTTTGGGGGAAGAACGCAAAAACCGCCGTTATCGCAACCGATTTTACGGACGTCGAAACGGATATTGCGGTATATAAGCCCGTCGATATGCGTTCTCCCTTGCCCGAAAGCTTTGTAAAGGGTGATTTTGAGAAATATTTGCTCTATCCTGCGTTCTGTACGGAAGGGGACAGGGAAGAGCTTGTAAAACGGCTGGAAGAAGGGAAAATTGACGGAATATACGCCGAAAACTACGGCGGTATAGAATTTGCGAAATCTCACGGCTTGAAAGTTTTTGCGGGCACGGGGTTAAATTTGATGAACAGCCTGTCGGTAAGTGCGTTTTTATCGTTGGAAAACGCCGCGTATTATGCAATTTCCAAAGAAGCAAACGAACGGGAAGGGGCGGCGCTCCTTTCGGCTAAAGCCTTTGCGCTTTCCTTGGGGAATATTAAGCTTATGGAGCTTTGCTACTGTCCTTTTGGGAAAACTTGCTCTGCTTGCGATAAAAAGAGCGTTTATACGCTGACGGACGAAAACGGCCGAGAATTCCCCGTAAGGCGCTACCAAGCCGCAGACGGCGCTTGCCGCTTTGAGGTGTATAACTGTGCCGATCTGATCGGGCAGGGTATCGAAGGCGCGGGGCGTTTGGCAGACCTTACGCTTATAGAAGAAAAAGACGCGCTGCTTTCGGCGGGTACGGACGAAGCGCAAAAGGAATTTTTGAAAAACCATACTTCGGGGCATTTAAAGCGCGGAGTGCTGTAATAATAGGATAAAACATGAACCAAAGAGCGATTGAAAAGACAGAACTGAATAAAATTCTTTCCTTAGCGGCGGAGTACGCCGTACTGGACGGGGGAAAAGAGAAGCTCAAAACGCTTACTCCTGCAAGCGAGCCTGCCGAAGCACGGCGCCGTTTACAATGCACGCAGGAGTGCGTTCGCTTACTCTTTTTTAACGGTGTTGCCAAGGTGGAGCACTTCCCTCCCTTTTATGATGAAATCGGTCGGGCAAAGAAAGGCTCGCCGCTCAGCTGCGGGGAGCTCTTAAAGGCAGGCAATCTCTTGCGCTCGGCGCGGATCGCGCATACTTCCGTGCAATCCGTTTCCGATGAAGAGATCGTGTTAATCAGAGAGCTTTGCGATCGACTGTATTACGACGCGAACTTAGAAGAAGATATCCGCGCGAAGATTTTAAACGACAGTGAAGTAAGCGATTTTGCCAGCGACAAGCTCTATACCCTGCGTCGGGAGATCCGTCTTTTGAACGAGCGTATCCGTACCCGTCTTTCCGAGTACTTAACGGGGAATGAAGGGAAATATTTGCAGGACGGCATTATCACCATGCGCGACAATCGCTACGTGCTTCCCGTCCGCGCGGAATATAAGCGGAATATCAAGGGCTTCGTTCACGACCGTTCGGCAAGCGGCGCAACCTTCTTTATCGAGCCAGAAGAAGTGCTGGAAATGAATAACGAGCTTCGTTCTTTACAAATAGACGAAAAGGAAGAGGTAGAGCGCATTTTAAGCGAGCTTTCCCGCCGAGTAGGGCTTATGGGCGACGAGCTTATCACGGACATCGAAGTGCTTGAAGAACTGGATGCCTACTATGCCCGCGCGGAGTACGGATATAAGCTTTCCTGCGTCAAGCCTGAAATCAACGGCGAAGGGATTATTGATATCGATCAAGGTCGGCATCCTTTAATCGATCGAAAAAAAGTCGTTCCCGTCAGCCTTTCCATTGGTAAGGAATATAGGTTTTTGCTGATCAGCGGTCCGAATACGGGCGGTAAAACGGTTACCTTGAAAATGGTGGGCTTGTTCTGCCTTATGGCGATGTGCGGGCTCTTTATTCCCGCGAAGCGGGCGACCGTTTCCACCTTTGACGAGATCTACTGCGACGTTGGCGACGCGCAGAGCATTGAAGAGAGTTTATCTACCTTTTCTTCGCATATTACGAATATCATTCATATCGTCAACCGCGCGGATAAAAAGAGTCTCGTTCTGATCGACGAGCTGGGCGGCGGTACGGACCCAGACGAAGGGCAAGCGCTGGCAAAGGCTATCGTTTCTCACCTGCTCAAAAGCGGTTGTACGGGGGTGGTAACCACCCATTATACGGCGCTTAAAGAATTTGCGTTCTCGGCAAAGGGCATCGAAAACGCCTGCATGGAATTTGACGCGAATACCTTGCAACCCTTGTACGTTATGCGGATAGGTCTGCCGGGGTCGAGCAACGCTTTGGCGATCTCGCGTCGATTAGGGTTAGACGAGAGCATTTTAGAAGACGCATTGTCGAATCTTTCTCAGGACGCGCAAAGGTTTGAAAACATTGTTCGCAGTGCGGAAGAAAGCCGCGTGAAAGCGGACGAAGCTTTGCGTGAAAGCAACCTTTTAAAAGCGGAGTGGCAGGAAAAGCTGCGCGAGCTGGAAATAGAGCGTGAAAAGCTGAAAAAAGAAAAAGAAAAGCTCTATACATCGGCAAAAGCGGAAGCGCGCCGCATCATCAACGATCGGGCGGCGGACGCAGAAGAGCTGCTGCATGAAATCGAAGATATCTTTGCCAAGGAAGCGCTGTCCGAAGCCGATTTAATCAAGGCAAGAACGCTAAAAAACAAGATTGCCGATAAAGTGTACGAAAGCGATGAAGAAAGGGAAATACAGCCGCAATACGCGCCCTTGCAGCCCGATAGGATTAAGGTTGGGGATAAGGTGTACGTGAAGAATATCGCGCAGGAAGGCACGGTGCAAAGCGTTCGCGCCAATAAGGGCGAAGCGGAAGTGCTTTGCGGGAATATCCGTATCCGCAGTAAAATTTCCGAGCTTTGTATGGTAATTCGCGAAACGAAAGCACAAACTGTCCAAAAGCCTACTTGGAAGCAAAAACAGAAAACGGAGAAGGTACAGGTGAAGAAATCGCTCGCGCCCAAATCCGCGTCCATGTTGGAAATCAATCTGTTAGGCCTGACGGTGCACGAAGCGATTCCCGAAGTGGCGGCGTTTCTCGACGGCGCGGTGATTGCAAACTTAGAAGAAGTGCGTATCGTGCACGGTATGGGTACGGGGAAATTGCGTGCAGGCATACACGAATATTTGCGCACCCATCCAAACGTGGCGGAATACCGCCTTGGCAAATACGGCGAAGGGGATACGGGGGTTACCATCGTAAAAATCAAATAGTACGGCATAACAGCGAAAAAAGAGAAATAGGATAAAATAAACTCTTTTTTCGAGGTGTAGCGGTCTATGAAGAAAAATATGAGGGTAACGTCTGCAATCCGCAGCAAAATTGCGACCAATCTCGTGCTTGGCGTATTGATATTATCCGTTGGTGCACTGTGTTTGTCGCCTGTGGAAGAAAGCGTGTCTGTAAAGGGTGAAAATGCAGAGATTTACCGCTCCGCAGAAGAAAATGCCGCGGGCGTTTCGCTTATGTTTAACGTCTATTGGGGCACGGAAGAAGTGTATCGAATTTTGGATACGCTCTCTAAGCACGGTGCAAGCGCAACTTTTTTCATCGGCGGTTGCTGGGCGGACGATAACGTGGACTGTTTAAAGGCAATTCAAGGCGCAGGACACGAGATTGGCAATCACGGTTATTTTCATAAGGACCATACCAAGTTAAGCCTTGCGCAAAACCAACGGGAGATAGCCGATTGCAATCGATTTATAGAGCTTGCAATAGGGTGCGTCCCCACTTTGTTTGCGCCGCCTTCAGGGGCGTACAGCGAAGATACCTTGGAAGCTGCGAAAGCGCTTGGTATGAAAACGATTTTATGGTCGAAAGATACGATAGATTGGCGGGATAAGAACGCCGCGCTCATCTACACCCGCGCAACGAAGGGCGTGAAAGCGGGGGATTTTATTTTAATGCATCCCATGAAAGAAACGGCGGACGCATTAGACGATATATTGAAATTTTATAAAGCAAATTCCTTGCAGACGGTAACCGTTTCCAAGAATTTGCAAAAAGAAGGATAAAAAAGTATGGTGTACGAAAAAAGATACGAAAACGGGCTTCGTCTCGTTGTAAAACAAATGCAAGGGCTTATGTCCGTAACGATGGGGATTTTGGTCGGCACGGGCGGGAGTGCGGAAAAAGACGCGGAAGACGGTATCTCGCACTTTATCGAGCATATGCAGTTTAAGGGCACGAAAAAGCGCAACGCGTTTGAAATTTCCGACGCGTTCGACCGCTTGGGCGCGCAGGTCAACGCTTTTACGGGAAAGGATTTGACTTGCTATTATTCAAAATGCACGTCCGATCATACGGCGGCTTGTTTTGAGCTTCTGTCCGATTTATTTTTAAACGCAACCTATCCCGAAGAAGAAATGGAGCGGGAAAAAGGAGTCATCTGCGAGGAAATCTCCATGAATGAAGATACGCCCGAAGATTTGTGTTTGGATCTTCTGGCGCGGGCATTCTATGGCAAGGAGAATTACGGGAGAAACATTCTCGGCCCGGCTAAAAACGTGCGCGGATTTACTTTCGACGACGTTCAAAAGTATAAAAGAGCGCGATATTGCCCGGAAAATATCGTTATTTCCTTTGCGGGCGGGATTGACCCGAAGACGGCGCAAGCACTCGTGGAAAGCTATTTCGGCAATCTGGAAAAGGGTGAATTTGAAGCGCGCAAGCCCAACGTCATCAAAAATCATAAGAGCCTTGTCAAATGTAAGCCCATAGAACAGATGCACCTTGCGATTGCGTATCCGTCCGTTCCCCGCGGGCACGAACGGGAAGATTTCGTCAGTGCTCTCAATGCAATTTTGGGTGGTTCGATGAGCGCAAGGCTGTTCCAAGAAGTGCGTGAAAAACGCGGGCTTGCATATTCGGTATATTCCTATCTTTCCGCCTTTCCGGAATGCGCTTCGCAAAACATTTATGCGGGGGTAAATCCCGCGCACGCGCAGGAAGCGTACGAAGCGATTAACCAGGTCGTGAAAAAAATGAAGACGGAAGGCATTACGAAAGACGAGTTTTTGCGCAGCCGCGAACAGATGAAGTCGAGTATGTTTTTCAGCAACGAGAGCAGCAACTCGCAAATGCTGCTGTACGGCAGATATATGCTGTATTTCAATAAGATTTTCGATTTCGAGCAAAAGCTGGATAAGCTCAACGCAATGACCTACGAAGACGCGCAGGACACCCTTTCCCTGATGTTTAATGAAGAAGAAAAGGCGGTTGCGCTCGTAGGTAACACGGACAAACCGTTTGAGCTTTGATATGGAAGAAAATCAAAGGAAAGGCGGCTTCGCTCCCGTGTTCGACGCGGAGAGCAAAGTACTGATCTTGGGTAGCTTCCCGTCGGTGAAAAGCCGAGAAATCGAGTTCTATTACGGAAACAAGCAAAACCGCTTTTGGCGCATGCTATGTGGATATTTTCAGGAAGATATCCCCTTGACGACGAAAGGGAAAAAGGAGTTTTTGTCCCGCCGTAAAATCGCGCTTTGGGATATGGTTACTTCTTGCGATATCAAAGGTTCTGCGGACGCTTCGGTGAGAAATGCAGAAATTGCGGATTTAAACGAAGTGTTAAAATGCGCAGATATTCAAAGGATTTTATTAAACGGTACGCTTTCCTACGATTTGTTTTTAGAACGGTATGCGGATATTTCTATTCCGTACGCAAAAATGCCTTCTACAAGCCCCGCGAACCCGCGTTTTGACGAGAGCGTTTGGCGAAAGCAACTCGACGAAGTATTTAAAAGGTAAAAACAGTATAAAAGGTGATATATATGGATATTTTACAAACGATTACACAGGAATTTAACTTAAAACCCGTTCATGCGAGCAATATCGTATCGCTGATCGACGAAGGGAACACCATTCCCTTTATCGCGCGTTACCGTAAGGAAATGACGGGAAGCTGCGACGATCAAATCTTGCGCGAGCTTTTCGACCGTCTTACCTACCTTCGCAACCTTGAAAAGAGAAAGGAAGAAGTGGCAAACGCGATTACCGAACAGGGTAAGATGACGGACGAGATCAAAAACGCGCTCGAAAAAGCGGTAACGCTCACCGAAGTGGAAGACGTTTACCGCCCGTATAAACAAAAGCGTAAAACCCGCGCTTCCGTTGCAATTGCCAAGGGCCTGCAGCCGCTTGCGGATTTGATTTTGTCGCAGGATAAGACGCTGAATGTTCAAAAGGAAGCGGAAAAATATATCACGGACGAAGTAAAGAGCGCAAGCGAAGCGATCGCGGGCGCGAGAGATATCATCGCGGAAATTATTTCCGACGACGCGGCTACCCGTAAAAAGCTCCGCAATTTCTTTTTCAAGCACGGGGAGATCTGTTCTTGCTACGCAAAGGGCAAAGCGGACGAAGACCAAGCGAAAACCTACGGTATGTACGCGGAGTACTGCGAGCCCGTATCCGAAGTCAAGAGCCACCGCGTGCTTGCGCTCAATC
>JAZQLT010000183.1:0-6645 GCA_045542815.1 Candidatus Scatosoma sp.
CGTACTGAATCGAAGCGGTTTCCCGGCGAAGCAACCTACAAACACGAGCGCAAAGACACTAAAACTTGCCAGCGGGTGCCACCCGCAAAAAATTATAAAAATCGCCGTTTTTTTTGTAAATAAGTATAGCTTTCTTTCAAGAAATGTGCTATAATAAGTAAAATGCAAGAATGCGGGCAAAAAACGGAGTGAAAAAACTCCGCTTTTGCACGAAATAAAGGAGATAATGATATGCAGCCTAAATACAAAAGAGTATTGTTAAAGCTTTCCGGCGAAGCGCTTGCGGGCGATCAAAGATTCGGGCTCAATCACGAAGTGATTGCACCCGTAGTCGATCAAATCGTCGAACTTCATAACATGGGCGTAGAAATCGGTTTAGTCATCGGCGGCGGGAACTTCTGGCGCGGACGTCAGGGCACGAAAATGGACCGCACGACCGCCGATCAAATGGGTATGCTCGCGACGGTGATGAATTCGCTTGCCATGATGGACGCAATCGAACAGCACGGTGTGCCCGTGCGCGTGCAGACGGCGCTGAACATGATCTCCTTGGCGGAACCGCTTATTTTAAGAAAAGCCCTGCGCCATTTTGAAATGGGCAGAGTGGTCATCTTTGCCTGCGGTACGGGGCATCCCTATTGCTCTACGGACACGGCGGCGGCACTCCGCGCCTGCGAAATCGACGCGGATATCCTGCTCATGGCAAAGAACGTGGACGGTATCTACGATTCCGACCCCAAAACCAACCCCAACGCGAAAAAATACGGCGTGCTCAAATATGCGGATATCATCAACCGCAATCTCAAGGTTATCGACTTCACGGCGGCGACCATGTGTATGGAGAACGACGTTCCCACGCTGGCGTTTGGCTTGAACGAGGAAAATTCCATTGTGCGTGCCGTTTGCGGCGAGCCGCTTGGAACGCTTATTGAAGTATAAAATAAAACACACACATAGAAGGAGAATAAAACCATGATCGAAAACGAAAAAATCGAAGAGATGATGTTTGAACTGGAAGAAAAAGCGGAAAACACTCTTAACGCTTTGGATAGAGATTACGGCGCGATTCGTACGGGCAGAGCAAACCCCCGTATTCTCGACCGTTTGGAAGTGGAAGCGTACGGCGGCATGAGCAAGCTGATCGAGCTTGGCAACGTATCCGCTCTGGACGCAAAATGCTTGCAGATCAGCCTTTGGGATAAATCCCTGTTAAAGGCGGTAGAAAAGGCGATTTTGCAATCGAATATCGGGCTTACGCCGTCCAACGACGGTAACGTGATCCGTCTTGTTTTCCCTGATATGACGGAAGAGCGCAGAAGAGAGCTTGCAAAACAAGCGAAGAAAATGGGCGAAGAATCCAAGGTTGCGCTTAGAAACCACCGCCGCGAAGCGATGGATGTCATCAAGAAAATGAAGACGGCAAAAGAGCTTTCCGAAGACGAAGCGTCGGGCTGCGAAGCGGACGTAGAAAAGACGGTTTCGACCTACATGGGCAAATTGGAAGAAATTATTGCGGCAAAAGAAAAGGAATTGATGTCTATCTAAGGTATGGGTAAGAATAGACTAATGCAGGGGGTAAAAATCCCCAAACATATCGCCATCATCATGGACGGCAACGGGCGTTGGGCGAAAAAGCGCCTTTTGCCCCGCTCTATCGGGCATAAGCACGGCATGGAACGCATGATTGGGCTCATGGAACGCGCGTTTGCGCTGGGGGTGGATTATATCACCGTCTATGCGCTCTCTACGGAGAATTTAAAGCGCCCCAAAGAAGAGCTGGACGCCCTGTTCAATCTTTTTAGAAATCATTTCGCAGAATACATGGGTAGGGTATGCGCCCGCGGAGCGCGGCTTCGCGCGATCGGGGATATCTCCCTTTTACCCGAAGATTTGCAAAAGATTTTACGGGATTGCGAAGCGCAGACTGCGCACTACGAAGGCAAGGGCACCAACGTTGCCGTATGCTACGGCGCGCGCGACGAGATTGTGCATGCTGTCAACAGTGCGGTGGAAAAAGGGGAAAAGGTAACGGAAGAAAGCTTTTCCAAGCTTCTCTATACGGGAGAAGTACCCGACCCCGATCTCATTATCCGCACGGGCAAGGAAGTACGGCTTTCCAACTTCCTTTTGTATCAGGCGGCATATGCGGAGCTTTACTTTTCCGACAAAATGTTCCCCGAATTTTCCGATCGCGATTTAGACAAGGCGATCGTGGAATTTTCCAAGCGGACGCGTCGGTTTGGAAAGACAGACGAACAACTATAAGCAAACAAAAGAAGGGGGCAGGTATGCATTCACGGGCTGTGAAAGCGGTTTGCCCCTTGCCTTTTTCATAAAAGACAAAGGAGAAAATATGAAAATACGGTTATTATCGGGAACGTGTTATATCGCGCTGCTTGCGGCGTTCTTTTGTTTAAAAATTTTCCTGCCTTACGGGGATTTTTACTTCGACGGGTTGGTGTATGCCTTTGCGCTTCTCGGCACGTTTGAAATGCTGCGCGCGACCAAGGAAAAAACCACGAAAGCGGAACGCGTGATGGTATATGCGTTTTGTGCGGTTTGCATTCCTGCGTGCGCTTTATCGCAGCACTTCCTTGGTGCAGGCTGGACGGCGGTTGGCGTGTGTGTATTCACGCTTGCGGTAGCGCTTTTGTCCCTGCTTGTGATACGCCACGAAGAAACTTCGCTGGAAAGCTTGGGCGTAGCGTTGCTCTCGGCGGCATATCCCACCTTACTGCTTGCGCTAATGGTACTGACCAACCACGCGGCAGCGCCTGCGGCGCTTGTGGAGTACGGCTTTGACTCGCGTGTGCTGATTTTGTTCGTATTCGTGGTGTCGCCCTGTGCGGACTCGATCGCGTACGTGTTCGGCAGATTTTTGAGAAAATACTTCCCCAAGAAAATGACCCCTGTAATCAGCCCGAACAAGACGGTGATCGGCGGGATTGGCGGTTTGGTCGGCGGGGTGCTCGGTGCGGCGGCGTTGTATTTTATTTACAACGCGCTTGCGGGTTCGTTCGCGCAGATGTATATTTGGCTACCTGTATATTTGGTGATCGGGCTTGTTGCGTCGGTGGCAACGGCGTTTGGGGATCTTGTGGAAAGCTGTATCAAGCGTAAGCTCGGTTTAAAGGACATGGGCAATATCATGCCCGGGCACGGCGGCGCGCTGGATCGCCTGGACAGCGCAATGTATTCCACAATCGTGGCGTACTTGGCGTATGTGATCGTGTGCTTGGCGGTGTAACGCCCTTTCGGTGTATTTGCGTTGCGGAGCAACGCTTACACCGCTTCGCGGTGGATTACGCAAAACTGTGTTTTGCTTTTGTGTGTCCGCTTTCGTGGGCTCTGCCCACACCCGACAAGGGCGTTGCCCCTGTACTCCACCAGAAACTGAGTTTCTGGACTTCCTGTTATAGGAGAAAAAACCATGAAAACTATTGCATTGATCGGTTCTACGGGTTCGATCGGGCAGCAGGTCTGCTCGGTCGTGCGAAGACATGCCGATAAGTTTAAAATTGAAAGTATCGTGGCAAACGCTTCGGCGGAGCTGTTCTTGAAGCAGGTCAAGGAGTTCATGCCTAAGTACGCCGCGCTCGCAGATGAGAAGGCGGGCAAAGCCATCGCCGATCAGATTCCCGCGGGGGTGAGGTTTGCCTACGGGGAAAAAGCCGCGGAAGAAGCGATTTCCTACGGAGAAGTGGCGTTCGTCGCCGCGACGGGGTTTGCGGGGCTGAAATACAGCTTAAAAGCCGTAGAACTGAAAAAGGATATCGCCTTGGCGAACAAGGAAACGCTCGTGTGCGGCGGAGAGCTGGTTATGCGCAAAATCAAGGGGGCAGGTGTGGATTTAATGCCTGTGGATAGCGAACACTCCGCGCTTTGGCAAGCATTGAATTTCCGTGCAAACGCGCCCTTTAAACGACTGATTATCACTGCAAGCGGCGGGCCGTTTTATAACTATACGAAAGAACAGCTTGCAGGGGTAACCCCTGCGGCGGCGCTTAAACACCCTACTTGGCAGATGGGCGCGAAGATCACGATCGACAGCGCGACGCTTTTGAATAAGGGCTTTGAAGTCATCGAAGCTCGGTGGCTTTACGACGCGCCCTTGGAAAAAATACATACGCTCGTACAGCCCGAAAGTATCATTCATTCGATGGTGGAGTTTGACGACGGGTGCGTGATGGCGCAGATGAGCTATCCGACCATGGAGCTGCCTATACAGCTCGCACTCACCTATCCCGACCGCTTTGATTGCGGGTTAAAACCGCTCGATTTCGAAGCGCTTGGCAGTATTCGGTTTTTACCCTTGGAGAGAAAGCGGTTTCCCTGTTATGATTTGGCGTTGACGGCGTTGGAAAAGGGGGATAACTATCCCTGCGCGCTCAACGGCGCGGGAGAAGTTGCCGTACACGCATTTTTGCAGGAGCGGATAGCTTTTACGGAGATTGCGAAAACTATGGAAGCGGTTTTAAACAAAACCGAGCGTATGGCAACGAGCGATTACGGGGTTTTGCAAGAAACGGACGCGCGCGCTCGCGCACTCGCGAGAGAGATTATCCAAAAGGGATAAGGCGGGAAGTCTCGCTTACAACGCCCTTTGGGCGTTTCTGCATTGCAAAGCAACGGGTAAACCGCTTTGCGGTTGGGTGCGCAAAGCAAAGCTTTGCTTATTAGGGGCCCGGTTTCGTGGAGCGCTGCTCTACACCACGGCAAGGGCTGCTTCTCGAACAATGCAATGTGAACATTGTTCTCGGTCAACGCAAACGCCAACAGATGCGTTTGCTCATCTCGTCCCTACAAAGCATTGTCAATGCTTTGCTTAACGGGCAACTCGTCCCAACACCCCGCCAGAAACTGAGTTTCTCGACTTCCGGCTTAAAGAATAAAAACAAGGACAGAAAATGCTGATTTATTTATTATCCTTTGCAAGCGTTATGAAAAGCATCGGCGGCGTGTTGCTTGCGGTGATGATTTTGCTTGCCATGGTTACAATCCATGAGTTTGGGCATTACGTCGCAGGGAAGGCGCTCGGCTTTAAAATTAACGAGTTTTCCGTGGGCTTTGGGCCTGCTATTTTAAAAAAACGCAGCAAGAAAACGGGCGAGCTTTTCGCGCTCCGCGCAATCCCGCTCGGCGGGTATTGTGCTTTCGACGGCGAAGACGAGATCGAGGAACCCGAACAGGCTTCTGCCGCGGAAGAACCCTTTGACGAATTGTCGGAAAATGCCAAAAATTGTCAAAACGAAGGGGGCAGTATCGAGTCGAACGCGGAAGAGACCTACCCTGAACCCAAGGGCGAACGCTTTAACGATCAACCGCCTTGGAAGCGGATTATCGTCTTGCTTGCAGGCGCAACGATGAACTATATTCTTGCCCTGTTTTTAATCGTGCTGATGTTCGCTTGCTTGGGCAGACCTGTCTATAAGGTGGCGGAGCTTATGCCGCAGGAAGGTGCAGAGCCTACTTCCGTTTCCCGTGAAACGTCCCTTGACGATTTGCAGATAGGCGATACGATTATGAAAATCGAAGGCAAGCGGGTGTATATGATCACCGATTACATGGATATTCTGGAAGGCAAGAAAACGGGCGAGCGCGTAACGCTCACCGTTTTGCGGGAAGGAGAAAAGATCGAGATTGGATTGATTTTAAAACGGGACGCGGATTTCGTCAATATGTCGGATACGGGTACGCTGTTATACGCAATGGGTGTGAACGCCATGTATGCGGTTACCGAAAAGGAAGGCTTCTTCCAAACGATCGGGAACTCCTTTGCGTACTCCGTCAAAATCGGAGGTACGGTACTTCGTTCGCTTGGCGAGCTGTTGACGGGGAAGCTCGGCATAGACGCCATGGGCGGGCCGATTACTACGATTAAGGTAACGTCGGAAGCGGCATCGAGCAGTCTGCTCTCGTTCTTGAACATTGCGGCATTTATTGGGGTGAACCTTGCCGTATTTAATCTTTTGCCCGTACCTGCGCTGGACGGGTGTAAGGTAATTTTCTGTATCATCGAATGGATACGCAAAAAACCCGTCAACCGCAAAGTGGAAGCCATGATCCATTTTATCGGTATCATCTTCCTGTTCGGGTTCGCCATTTTGGTGGATTTGCTGCAACTATTTTAAAAAATCTTCAAAAAATTTGCGCCTGTCAAGTAAAAATGCTTGACAGGCTTATTTTTACGCGTTATAATAGAGAACGGAAACAGGGAGGTGGAAGAAATGAAAGATGATTTGCAGTTTCTTCGGCTCTGGGATTTATACTCTCCCCTGCTGACGGCAACGCAGCGGGAAATCACCGACCTGTACTTTAACTTTGACCTTTCGTTGGGTGAAATCGCCGAGCAAAAAGGGGTTTCCCGTCAAAGCGTTTCCGACTGTCTGCAAAAATGCAGAAAGCAGTTGGAGAAATACGAAGAAAAGTTACAGTTTCCCAAAGCCTTGCACGATTTGTCCGCGGAATATTCCGCGTACATGACGCAGGTGGAGCGCTTTATCGAAAACGAGAAAGAGAATTTTCCCGCGCTGGGGCTTTTGAAAGAAAAGCTGAACGGCGTACATAGAGAGTTCGGTGCGGAAACGACCCAGCTTGTAAACGGCGAGATCGTCGGCAAGGCGTTCCGCGAACAGGAATAAGGAG
>JAZQLT010000184.1:0-12879 GCA_045542815.1 Candidatus Scatosoma sp.
TTGCAATCATCTCTCTCGTAATCAAGCCCGGCCGCAAGACGACGGGGATATCCCCCGTTACGTCGCACACCGTGCTCTCGATCCCGCCTTCACACTCGCCGCCGTCCAAAATCAAAGGAATTTTTCCATGGAAATCTTCAAAGACGTGCCGCGCGGAAGTGGGGCTGACGTGCTTGGAAATGTTCGCGCTGGGCGCAACGATAGGGATATCCGTTTCCCGCAGGAATGCCTGCGCGCCTTCGTGAGAAGGGATACGCACGGCAAGCGTGTTCAGCCCGCAAGATACGCGAGCGCTTACCTTACCCGCAGACGGATACACCAAGGTCAACGGGCCCGGCAAAAAGGCTTCTCGGAGCTTTTTGGCATACGGCGGGTCGTAATCGATGATTTTGGACAAGTCGTAATCCTTATGCACGTGGGCAATCAGCGGATTGTCGTTGGGCCTACCCTTAATCGCAAAGATTTTCTCCACCGCCTGATCGTCGAACGCGTTTGCTCCCAAGCCGTACACCGTTTCCGTCGGGATCGCCACCACGCCGCCGTTAAATATTATGTTTTTCGCTTCCGAAAGCGTTTCGGGCGTGATTGTTTTGATTTGTGTGTTCATGTATGGTTCTTTGAAGTGAAGTTTTTACTTCGTGAAAGTGAAGTTTATCTTTGATAAGTGAAGTTGCGACTTCGTCGCAGTGAAGTTTTTTGCTCCGCAAAAAGTTATTGCTGTTATTAAAACTTACCGCAACTTGCCCCAAGGGGGCAAACTTCACTTTTCGCCGTAGGCGAAAAACTTAACTTGCATCAGCAAACTTACCTTTGCCCGCAGGGCAAAACTTAACTCTATTACTCAAAAGGAAGCTCGTCGTCCACACCCTTTAACTCCCCTTTCCGCATAGGCGGTTCGGGCGGTGTGTAGTCGTCTTCGGGCGCTTCGTATTCCTCGTCTTCGTCTAAGCCGTGCGAAGCGCGGGTGTATTCGGGCGGTTCGTCGTCGCGATTCTGCTCGTCCACGTCCACGAATTTGGTGCATTCGCCGATGAATTTCAGCGCAACGCGGCCCTGCTCGCCCCCTCTGTGCTTGGCGATGATCAGCTCTGCCGCGCCTTTGACAATCTTACCGGAAGCAAGCTCTTCCTGCGTTGCAATCGCTTCGGGGCGGCTGATAAACATAACGATATCCGCGTCCTGCTCGATTGCGCCCGATTCACGAAGGTCGGAAAGCTGCGGTTCTTTGGACTGGATACGTCTAAGCTGAGAAAGCGCGATAACGGGCACGCCCAGCTCCTTTGCCATGATTTTTAAATCACGGGTGATAGACGCGATCTCCTGCTGTCTGTTTTCGCTGCCTGCCATACTTGAATCCCCGCTGGACATCAGCTGGATATAGTCGATCATGATCATATCCACACCGCCTGCCGTCGTCTTCAAACGGCGGCACTTGGACAGGATTTCCGCAGGCGTAACCCGCGAAGAATCGTCAATATAGATATTGCTCTTTTTGAGCTGATCGCCCGCGAGCATGAGTTTTTTCCATTCTTTTGCGCTCAAGCTGCCGTCCAAAGCCTTTTGCATGCTCACGTTTGCATACGAGCAAATAAGCCTTTGCACGATCTCCGAGCGCGGCATTTCGAGCGAGAACACGGCGCAGGTCTTATTCGAGCGCAAGGACGCGTTCTCTACGATGTTCATGGCAAGCGAAGTCTTACCCATACCGGGGCGGGCGGCAAGGACGATGAGCGCGCCCGGCTGTAAGCCGTGGGTCATCTTGTCCAAACGCTTATACCCCGTGGGTATGCCCTTAAAGGCGTTGGGATCGGACTGCAAAAGCTCGAACTTATGCAGCACTTCCCCGATGATATCCCCGTCGTCCATGGGCAGGAGCGCAGAACGCTCGGACTGCTTGGAAATGTCGTAGATACTCTTTTCCGCAAAGGCGAGCGAAGTCTGTTCGTCCGTGCCTTTCATGGAAGTTTCTATGATTTTTCTGGACGCGCGGATCAAGCGACGGTTGATGCTATCGCGGGAAATGATCTCGTAATAGGACTTATAGTTCGCCGCCGAAGGCGTAATCTGCGTAAGCTCGGTGAGATACACGATCCCGCCCGCTTTTTCCAACGAGCCTTCGCTTTCCAGCTCGTCGGACACGGTAACAAGGTCGATGGGCTTTCGCGCGTTGAACACCCGCTGCATTGCCCGAAGAATGTATTTATGAGATTCTTGATAAAAATCTTCTTCCGACAGCTTTTCTACGATATCCACCGCGATTTCATTGTCAATGAGCATACACCCAAGCAACGCCATTTCCGCGTCGCGGTTATGGGGCATCGTATTCATTTCGTTTGCCATAAGGTTTCTCCAAAATAGGTTTTTTAGTCGAGTAAGCTCTTAAATTCTTCCAAGGTAGAGCGGAATTCTTCCATTGCCGCTTCAAAGGGCGCGGTAGTCGTTAAATCCACACCTGCCCCTTTCAAAATGGTAACGGGGTCGGTGCAACCGCCCGAAGAAAGGAAGCGGAAATAATCGTCCACAGCGGGTTTGCCTTCCGTCAAAATGCGTTTTACGATCGCCATTGCGGAAATGATACCCGTAGAATATTTATACACGTAGAACGCGTTGTAGAAATGGGGAATTCTCGCCCATTCATACGCGATTTCTTCGTCGTGGATCAAGCCGTCGCCGTAGTACTGCTTGTTCAGGTTGTAGTACACTTCGCATAAGCTCTCTTTGGTGAGCGCTTCGCCCGCTTCCGCTTTCGCGTGCGCGATCTGCTCGAATTCCGCAAACTGCGTCTGACGGAACATGGTGGAACGAATGGTGTCCATGTAATAGTTCAAAAGATATTTTTTCAGCTTCTTATCTTCCGTCTTTTTATACAAGTGCTTTAAAAGGAGCACTTCGTTGACCGTGCTGGCGATTTCCGCAAGGAAAATCGTATAGTTGGACTTCGCATACGGCTGACCCTGCACCGATTTGTAGGTGTGGAGCGCGTGCCCCATTTCGTGCGCGATCGTGAAGATGTCGTTGGTCGTCTGCTGGTAGTTCAACAAAACGTACGGATGCACGTCGTAAACGCCCGTAGAGTACGCACCGCTGCGCTTGCCTTCGTTTTCGCAAACGTCAATCCAGCCTTCGTCCTTCGCCTTTCTCAAAAGGTTTTGATAGTCTTCGCCAAGGGGCGCAAGTCCTTCGATGACAAGCTCGTACGCTTCTTCAAAAGGAAGCTTAATCTCCGCGTCTGCTACGAGGGGCACAAACAGGTCGTACATATGCTGTTCTTTGACGCCGCGCACTTCCTTGCGCAAGGAAATATATTCATGCATAACAGGCAGAGCGCCGTGGATCGAATTGACGAGATTTTCATACACGATAGGATCTACGTCTTCCCCGTCCATTGCCTTTTCCAAGCAGCTATCGTAGTTGCGCACCGTTTTATAGAACACGTTTTTCTTTACGTTGCTGTGGTAGGTCTGCGCGATCGCGTCAATGAGCTTGATATATGCTTCGTAGTATTTTTTAAACCATTCCTTGCGTTCTTCATCCGTACCCGTATGCAACACGAGCCCATACATGCCGTGGCTCATTTGCACCTCTTCGCCGTTAAAGCTTGCCTTGGGCAGGTTCAAGTTCGCGTTATCGAGCATGGAGAACACGCTCTGGAAATCGCGCATAACGTCTCCGCCGAGCGCGAGCAGTCTTTCTTCCGCTTCGCTCAATACGTGCGCCTTGGATTTTGCAATCTTGCGGAGCTGATAGTCGTACGGAGCAAATTCGGGATCGGCGATAAAAGCGTTTAATACGCTTTCGTCCAAAGCCGTCAATTCGGGATCCACGAAAGCGAACTGCGCAAAGACCTTAGAAAACAGCGCGCCCACTTTGGCATTTGCCGAAGTGTATTTGGAAATGCGCACGTCTTCATCGTGGCGCATATGCGCATACAGGTACAATCTTTCCAGACGGCGAGAAATCTCGTCGCTTACCCGCAGACATTCAAGCAAGGTTTCGCGGTTGCTAAGCTTGCCTTTGAAGGCGGAGAAATCATAGTTCATATACTCCGCTTCCGCGCTTTTAAATTCCGCTTCCCACGCTTCGTCCGAGGGGAAAATGTCGGAAATTTTCCATTTTAAGTTTTCTGCAATATCTTTTCTTTCCATGATAGGGTCTCCCTTATTTGTTTTTAGGTTATGTTTTGCCTACGGCAAAGTTAAGTTTGAACAAAGTGCAAGTTAAGTTTTTCGCCGTTGGCGAAAAGTGAAGTTTGCCCCGTTGGGGCAAGTTGCGGTAAATTTTAATAACGGCAATAACTTTTTGCGGAACGCAAAAAACTTCACTGCGACGAAGTCGAAACTTCACTTATCAAAGATAAACTTCACTTTCACAGAGTGAAAACTTCACTTTTAATTCTTGAAACTATGAATAGGTGCGGGTATATTCCCCCCGCGGTTGATGAGCCGCGACGAATCGCACGCATGTACGGGCATAATGGGCGCACGGCCGAGCAAGCCGCCGAAGCTGACCTGTTCGCCTACTCCCTTGCCGGGCGCGGGAATGATACGCACCGCCGTCGTCTTGTTATTGATCATGCCGATCGCCGCCTCGTCCGCGATCATCGCCGCAATCGTCGTTGCGGGCGTGTCGCCGGGGATTGCAATCATATCCAAGCCTACGCTGCAAACGCAGGTCATCGCTTCTAATTTATCCAGCGTAATCTTGCCCGCTTCCGCCGCGCGAATCATGCCGATGTCTTCGGATACGGGAATAAACGCGCCCGAAAGCCCGCCGACCCTTGACGAAGCCATAACACCGCCCTTTTTCACGGCGTCGTTGAGCATAGCAAGCGCCGCCGTCGTACCGTGGCCGCCCACCGTCTCAATGCCGAGCTCTTCCAAAATCTGCGCCACCGAATCCCCCATAGCGGGCGTAGGCGCAAGCGAAAGATCGACGATACCGAATTGTGCGTTCAAACGCTTAGCCGCTTCTTTTGCCACGAGCTGTCCTGCGCGGGTAATCTTAAACGCCGTGCGCTTAATCATTTCCGCCGCTTCGTCCAAATTCGCGTCGGGAATTTGCTCCAACGCGTGTTTTACAACCCCGGGGCCGGATACGCCGACGTTGACTACCGTGTCCGCTTCGCCTACGCCGTGGAACGCGCCCGCCATGAACGGGTTGTCTTCCACTGCGTTACAAAACGCCACGAGCTTCGCCGCACCGATACCGTCCTTATCCTTCGTCAAAAACGCCGCTTCCTTGAACGCTTCGCCGAGCATTTTCACCGCTTCCATGTTGATGCCTGACTTTGTCGAGCCTACGTTGACGGACGCGCAAAGCCGCTCCGTCGTCGCCAGCACTTCGGGAATGGTGCGGATAAAAATCCGCTCGTAATCCGCCGTCGCCTTATGCACGAGCGCGGAATACCCGCCCAAGAAGTCAATCCCAAGCGTCGCCGCCGCCCTATCGAGCGCTTTGCCGACAAGGGGCGCTTTTTCGGGGAACGCAGCCGTAATCAAGCTGACGGGAGTAACCGACACGCGCTTGTTGACGATAGGAATACCGTATTCTCCCGAAAGGTCGGACGCGGTTTTTACGATATTTTCCGCTTTTCTACAAACGAGATCGTACACCTTTTGCGCCGTCTCTTCCGCCGTGTCTCTGATACAGCTAAGCAAGGAAATCCCCATCGTGATCGTGCGGATATCCAAATGCTCCTTTTCCACCATTGCAATCGTTTCTAAAACGTCTTTATTCGTGAACATGGCAAACTCCTGTTATATGCTGTGCATTGCGTTAAAAACGTCTTCGTGTTGCATATAGATCGCCATACCGATCTGTTTGCCTATCTCTTGGCATTCCTTTGCCAAAACGGAAAGCTCTTGCTTGGTTTCCGACAAGTCCACGATCATGATCATGGCAAAATATTCGCCCATGATCGTTTGGGAAATGTCTTCGATATTCGCGCCCTTTTCCGAAAGGAACGCACTCACCTTGGCAATAATGCCCTTGTTGTCTTTACCCGTTACCGTAACGACTGCTCTCATAGTCTTTTCTCCTTTTGTTTCTCTCAATTTTCCGTCTCGTCTTCCTCTACTTCTTCAAATTCGAGCGCGTGTTTTTCTAAAATCTTGTACTGTACGATAAAATTGCTTTGGGTGATATATTGCACGAAATCCCCGCTTTCTATCGGGGGGAGCGGTTTTTCATTGTCCCAAAACGCTTCTCTGTCCAGCCATTCCTGCTTTTTCTTGCTCCACGTTTCAAAAATACAGCCCCAAACGTCGATGTTATCCTTTTGCAGCGCCTTTTTTTGAAACTCGTAAAAGTAATTTTTTTCTTCGCTCTTCAAGCCGTCGGAAAGCCCCGTCAGCATCTTGAAATAACGCTTACAGCGCCCGCCTTTAATCGCAAGATAGGGAAAAGCGAACGCGATATACACCGCCGAGCCTACGTATATGCAAGCCTTAGGCAAAATCTGCATCGGTGCGTTATACGGTAGAGACGTATAATATACCAGCCAAGCGATACAAAACGCGGCATATACCGCCGTTACCGCCCAAAACGCCCCGTAGATTTTACTTTTTTGTTTATACACCGCCAAATAATCGGCGTCGCTGTAAACGGTCGTCATCTTTGTCTCCAAGCTTATTTGTTATAAACGAACAGCACCCCAAGCGTACCTTTCCCGCAGTGGCTGGTAATAATCGAGCCTGCCACCGTTTCGATGACTTCGTCAAATTCGAACACTTCTTTTACCTGCGCTTTCGCCGCATCTACAAGCTCTTGGTCTGCGGAAGAATGGGTAATAAAGCAACGGCTCTTATCGTAGTCGGGGTAAAGCTCCTTCAAGTCGTTTATGTACTGCTTAATCAAAAACGACATTTTTCCCTTATACTTTTTCCCGGGTACGAGCTGCCCGTCTTCCATATAGATAAGCGGGTGGATTTTAAACATACTCGCCACCGTTTTCACCATACCCGAAACGCGGCCGCCCTTGTGCAGATAGTCCAAGCTATCGGGCACGAAGGAAGTGTTTACGCGCTCTCTCAGCTCTTCAATCGTCGCCACGATCTCGTCTGCCGATTTGCCCTCGTCGCGCAAATCGCACGCCTTTAACACGAGCAGGCCCTGCCCGGAAGAGAGCGCCTTGCTGTCGATGACGCGTACTTTACCGTTAAAGCTCTCCGCCGCCTGCTTCGCAAAGTTATGCGAACCGGAGCTTTTCGAGGAAATGTTAAAGTGAATAAGCTCGTCCGCAAGCTCTAACTGGCTCTTGAAAAAGTCTTCGTAATCCCCGATGCTGGGCGCGCTGGTTTTGGGGAGCTCTTTGGTCTCCGCAACGTATGCAAAAATATCTTCGGGCGTAATATCCACGCCGTCGTGGTATGCGTTTGCGCCAAGATTGACCTGCAACGCCAAAATACCGATGTTTCTTTCTTCTACAAGATGATTTAAATCGCAAGTGCTGTCCGATGTAATACGAATTGCCATAATTTTTCTCCTTTTGACTGGTTCATTATTCTATGAAAAGTATGCTTCCTAAAATTTCTCTGTGCTTGACCGCCCATTCGGTTACAACCCCGCATACGTCTGCGGATTTATACAGACGGTCTTTTAAATTCGAGCCTTCTTTAAGATAGTCGTAATAACGGCTGTCTTTGCTGTTGTTGCGGTTGTCGCCGAGAAAGAAAATCTCCCCTTCGCCTACCGTATATTCCGCAAAATCGTACGCGTATTTATTCTCGTAATACGCATACGGTTCGTCGAGCGGGACGTATCCGTCCGCCCCGGCGTACCAAATTTCTATTTGTCCGTCCGTGCAACGTACTTTATCCCCTTCTTTTGCAATCAAGCGTTTGATCAGCAGACCGTCCTTGACGCCCTTACATTCTTCGTAACCGCTCACGTCCACGATGATGATCGACCCGCGCGCGAGTTCGTCTGCGTTTTCCAGCCTTTGCGCCAGCAATTTATCCCCGTGCCGTAAGGTATTGACCATGGACGAGCCATCTACCAGCACGCCGAAGAACTTTGCCGTCCACCAAAGCCGAAATCCTAATAAAAGAAAGAGCACAAAAAGCAGAAAAACGTAAAAACGGAAATTGGAGCGCCTTTCTTTAAAGCCAAAGCGCTCTTCGTACAATTCACTTTCCTGCATGCTCGTTTCCATCTTTTAAATCCACAAAATATTCGTAACGGCAAACTCTTTTTCTTCTTCCGCGCAATCGAACACCAGCGCGCTGCCGTTATAGAAGTTCTGCAAGGGCGCGCCGTATGTCTCGCCCTTGAAATCCGCCGCCTTTAAGATGATACGCTTCCACTTGCCGCCGCCCTTGACGCTTACTTCGCAGGTGTAGCACTCCTCTTCCGTTTCCACGTCCGCAACTTCAATCGTTACCTTTAACGTCTGCGTTTCCGCCGAGTATGCGTCAAATTCCAAAAACGCGTTCTCGTCGGGGATATACTTGGGCGAACTGATCTTGTAGGTACGGATACCGCCCACGGAGTACGCCCCATGGATATCGCCGTAGCCTACGGACATCTTGGGTACGGCTTCCCGCTCCAAGAAAATCCCGCCCACGGAGTAGTCTTCGTATTCCGCTACGCCAAAGCAATCCATTTCCTGCCCCGAGAAAAGCCTGCGGCTCTTTACCGCGTTCTTGTCGGGATTTGTCAAGCGTTTGGACGTGATCTTCGACATCACGCGGAAGCCGTTGATATACTTTGCATAGGCGTAAACGAACACTGCCTTCGCCCCCGCAAAGGGCTTGATCTTACAGCTCGTTTTGCCGTCTTTTACCGTTCTGCCCGGCGTCTTATACACACAGCGCCATTCGCGGTAGGTCGAACGGGTCTTGACGTCCGCTTCGGCATAAAATACGCCCGCTTCTTCCAAAAGCCCTTCCTTATCGCATTCCACAGATACTTCGATTTCCCCGTCCTCTTCCTTTAACGCCACGTTCAAGGTGTCGGGGATATAAATTTCTCTGCCCTTAAGATTTCTCTCCAAGAACAAATCCATATCGTAGAGCGCGTTCGGTCCGATACACCCCCCGCTGTCGGGAGAATACACCAAAGCATTGCCGTCCGTATTCCCGATTCTGGAATAGGTATCGTACGCTCTGTCGCAATCAAAACGTTTGTCCCGCAAAGCGCAGAGCATGAGCACAGGGCACTTTACGTACGGCGCGTAGGACTGCGCTTCCACCGCCGCGATATAGCGGTGGCGGTTGTCGCTTAAATTGTGCGCGATATTGTCGCCGAATTTTGCGATATTCAAGAAAGAATACCACCCCGCCGCATTGATGGGTACGCCGCACTTGATATCGGGGGAAAGCATGGTCTGCCAAGCAATCTCACCGCCCGTGCGCACCCCCACTACGCCGATATTGCCGATATCGGGGCGGGATTTGAGATATTTAATCGAATAGAGCGCCACGTACGTCCATTCCACCCAACAGGTTTTGTCCGAGTCCACGTTCGTCAAAGCATACAGCCCTTGCGCCTTTTCGTAGTTCCCGTGCGCAAGCGACGGCGGATAGGCGGTGCGGAGCACCGTCCCGTCATCCGATTGCATTTTCCCCGAATAATCGGGTACAAGCACGGCGTAACCGCGATCGACGAAATAGTCTATAAGCTCGATATCCGGGGTTTTACCCGCGTCGGGGAGCAAAAGCACGGCGGGAGTCTTGCCCTGCACGTTCGGGCGCGCAAAGCGCGCGTAAATACGGACGCACCCGTCTTCCGCCTTATGCCCCGAATAGGAGATATGGCAAAAACTTCTGTCGCCCCTGTCTTCTTCGCCCCATACGCTCGCGCTAAGCGGAGTATTCAAATTGTACTTTTTCCATAAGGAGATTGCACTAACGATCATAATTTTCTTGTATCCGTCCGCGTTCCCGTGTATTTTCGTCTTTGGAAAATTTTTCGGATTTTTCTAAAAATCAATCCAAAAGGTCTTGCTTTTGATTTTGAAAAAAGGTATAATGGTCATACTCGCTTTCAAAAGCAGTTTATCTACTATATTATACACTATTTATTCAAAGAAAGCAAGAAAGTTTTTGATAAAAGCGCAAATTTTTTGCGAAAGTGGCGGAGGGTTTTATGGCGTTTTGTAATTTTTCCAAAGAATACGACAGCGGTCATACCATTATCGACAATAAATTTATCACCAAATACCTTCCCGAAGCGGACGGTTTTGCCGTAAAAGTCTATCTTTACGGCTTATACCTTTGCGAAAACAGAGAAAGAGATTTCTCGGCGAGCAACATGGCGGAAGTGCTGAAAACCACCGAAGAACAAATCCTGCAAGCCTTTGCTTTTTGGGAGGATTACGATTTGGTGGAAATTCTTGCCAAAAATCCCCTTACCGTGCAGTATCTGCCCGTGCGCTCCGCCGTCGGCAGACCTAAGAAAATCCGCTACGAGCAGTACGCCGATTTCAATAAAGAATTGCAACGGAAAATGCAAAAGGTGGGCAAATTCGTCTCCGCGGGCGACTACGTCAAATATATGCACTTCTTGGAAGAAAATACCATGCAGCCGCAGGCGTTTTTGCTCGTTGCGGAGTACTGCATCAACAAGCAAGGCGAAGCCGTTTCCCCTTCGTATATCTTCAACAAAGCCAAAAAGCTCATACGCGGCGGCTATACCACCTACGAACAGGTGGAAAAGGAGCTGTCTAATTACAACACCCACGAAGGAGATCTTTTGGCTGTCTTTACGGCGATGTCCGCTTATCAGCGCACTCCCGACGAAGGCGATTACGCGCTCTATCAAAAATGGACGGAACACCTTGGCTTTGCCAAGGACGGCATACTCGCCGCCGCGCGCAAATTAAAGCGCGGCACAATGAACGGGCTGGATCTTACCTTAAGCGAGCTTGCGGAAAAGGGCAAGCTCTTAGCAGGCGAAGTGGAAGAATATCTTACCGAACGGGAAAACTTGGCAAGCCTTACCTTCCGTTTAGGCAGAAAGTTGGGCGTAAAAATCCAAAACCCCACCCCCTATATCGACGAATACGTGGAAAAATGGTGCACCTACGGCTTTGAAGACGTTTCCCTTCTCGATCTCGCGCTCTTTTGCATGAAGACCGAGCGCGGGGATTTCAACTCCATGGACGATCTCGTGCAAAAGCTCTTTGCGGACGGGCTCGTTTCCAAGGAAAGCGTCAAGGATTTCTTGAAAGCCAAGAACGCAGACTTGAAGCTGTTTACCAAGCTCCGCGAGATGTGCGGCTCCATTCGCAGCAACGCCACCAACCTTTCCCTTCTCACCGCATGGCGGGACTGGAAATTCAGCGATGAAATGATTTTAGAAGCGGCAAAACGCAGCGCCGCAAGCGCCAACCCGATCCCCTATATGAACAAGATTCTTTCCGATTGGAAGCGGGCGGGCATATATGCGCCGAAGGATATCCCCGAAAACAAAACGGCGGGGGCAGGTACGGGTTCAACGCCTGTAAACCGCGGTTATATCAACCCCGCAATCGAAGCTATAAACGCCAAATCCGACCGCGAACGCTACTATGCGCTTCTCCGCGAAAAGGCACTTTCCAAGGCGGATAAATTCCTTGCGAAGGCAAATAAGAACGCCCGCTTTAAAGAGCTTTCCACCGAGCTTTCCAAAATGGAGATTGCTTTGGCGAAAGCGGAAGTTTTCGAGCCGAAAAATCTTCCCGCCCTGACCGAGCAAAAAGCCGCCCTTCTTCGCGAAAGACGGAGCATTTTGGAAACGCTGGGCATTGAAGAAGAACAGCTTTTGCCCCAGTTTAGCTGTATCAAATGCTCGGACACGGGCTTTTTACCCAGCGGTGTTGCCTGCAATTGTTATAAGCCGAATTAAGCGCATGTCGCTTTCGCGCAGCGCGGCGATATAAATCCCTAACGGGGTTTGCGATATACTTTCAGTGCGATATATGCTTCGCACGCGATATACTTTTGCTTATATGCAAAAGTGTAAAGGCTTGAATACATACGAAAACAGACAGGAATTTCCCATTCCTGTCTGTTTTTATTTGTCATTCTGCGCGCGCGAAGAATCTCATTTCAGATCGTTCTTAACGCGTTGAAAACCAAGAATTTCCGACGGTTCCGTATCTAATATAACACAGATTTTCAGCAGCGTGTCATAATCGGGTTCTCTCTTCCCTTTTACCCACTGATTCACCGAACTCGGCGTTATTCCTAATTTATCCGCGAGTGCTTTCTGTGTGATATTTTTTATTCTTAATAAGTCTTCTAAATTTTTCGCAAATTGATTAATCATAGTCCACCTTTTATCAAGATATCACAATCTGTTAAAAATTCCAAGAATTTTAACTTTTTTTACTTGACATTAACATTTTGTTAATATATAATAAAATAACAGAATGTTAATTTTCGGAGAAACGATTATGAAAACTGATGATATTGTCTTGCAATTTCGGCGGGCCTACCACAAGCTTGGCTATGTAAAAAATAAATTGACGGTGGGATTTCTTGACGAATGGACAACAGAATGGTGTGTAGAAAACGGTATAGTCGGCTCGGACATATCTTTTTTTATCGTACTTGGGCAAGCGTATGCAACAAAAGAGTTGTACGAACACGACGTTCGTCTTTGGTACAAGCGGAAGAAATAATATACTTTGTGAATATTTTTAAAGAATTTTTGGAAAGTGGAGTGAAAACGCTTGCATTTTTTAAAAAAATACAGTAATATAAATAAGCACTTTGCAGAGATGTCTGAGTGGTTTAAGGAGCACGATTGGAAATCGTGTGTGCGCCTGAAACGTACCGGAGGTGCGAATCCTCTTCTCTGCGCCAAAGCTAAAGCACCCTTTCAAGGGTGCTTTTTGCTTTGGCTTGGGCTACGAGAATAGAAGAGGATTCGAGGGTGGGAGCCGTTTTGCGGGAG
>JAZQLT010000185.1:0-3978 GCA_045542815.1 Candidatus Scatosoma sp.
CGTATCGGGTACGGACTTTGTAGAAATGTACGTCGGCGTGGGCGCAAAGCGCGTGCGCGACCTGTTCGATATGGCAAAGAAAAACCAGCCCTGTATCATTTTCGTCGATGAAATCGACGCGGTGGGTAGGCGGCGCGGCGCGGGTCTTGGCGGCGGTCATGACGAACGCGAACAGACGCTCAACCAAATTCTCGTACAGATGGACGGCTTTGAAAGCAACGAAGGCATTATCGTAATGGCGGCGACCAACCGCGCGGATATTCTCGACCCCGCGTTGCTTCGTCCCGGCAGATTTGATAGACAGATCAACGTCAACCTTCCCGACGTAAAGGGCCGTGAGCAGATCTTGAAAGTCCACGCCCGCAACAAGCCCATGGCGGCGGACGTCAATTTCAAGACGGTGGCGCGTATCACGGCAGGGTTTTCGGGCGCGGAGCTTGCCAACCTTCTCAACGAAGCGGCAATCCTTGCGGCGCGTGCGGGTAAGAGCACGATCGGCAATTTAGAGCTTTACGACGGTATCAATAAGGTGCTCATGGGGCCCCAGAAAAAGAGCCGTGTGGTAACCGAATCGGACAAGCGTTGTACGGCGTACCACGAAGCGGGGCATGCGGTGCTCGCCTGCCTTTGCAAGCATTGCGATCCCGTGCACGAAGTCTCCATTATCCCCCGCGGCCGCGCGGCGGGTTATACCATGACCAGACCCGAAACGGACGACAACGACGTTTCGTATAATAAGCTCGTGGATAATATCTGTATGTCGCTCGGCGGCAGAGTTGCCGAAGAGCTTGTAATCCAAGACGTTACGACGGGCGCAAGCGCGGACTTGCAGCACGTATCGAGCATTGCTCGCCGCATGGTAACGCAGTGGGGTATGAGCGACAAGCTTGGGCTTGTGGCGTACGATTCCGATCAGCCCGTGTTCATGGGCATGGAGTACGGCCATTCCGAGCGCACCTACTCGCAAGAAACGGCGGCGGCGATCGATTCGGAAATTAGAAGATTGATCTCTGAAGCGCACGAACGCGCGACCAAGCTCTTAAAGGAAAACCGTTCGATTTTGGATAATATGTCCCGCGTGCTGGTGGAAAGGGAAACCATTTACACCGAAGAAGTGGCGATGCTCATGAAGGGCGCAGATTATAAAGAAGTCATCGAAGCCATGGACGGCAAGGAAGAATTGCATAAAGCAAACCCGTTTGCGAGCATGACCCAGCCTTCCAAGGAACACGTTATCGACGAAAAAGCGGAAAACACCGCAGAGCAAACCCCCGCAGAAGACAAAACGGAAGAATAATATAAAACGGAGTAACGATGAAACGGGTTAAACGCAGAAAAGCCCTGAATACCGAATATCAAAAAAAGCTTTTGCCGATCTGCTTAATCGACACCGATTCAAGCGTGGAAGATTGGGATAAGAAAGAGCTTCGCAGCCGCGCAGCATACTTTTTATTGAACGGCACTCCCGAATTTTCCGTCAATGCAGGAGAGAACGGCAGATACCGCCTGCTTGCGGCGGAACGGGATTTTCATGCGGTAAAATCTATGGGCGTTACGGAATTGGAAGTACGCACGTACGCGTTCACCGATAAAAACGCCGAAACCTTTTCCCTGATCGAAAAGCTGAAAACGGAAAATCTCGGCGCGATGGAAGAAGGATATTTGATGAAACGGCTCGTCAAAGAGTACGGCTTCACGCAAGACGACGTGGCGGCGCTTATCGGGCGTTCCCGCCCCGCCGTTGCCAACACCTTGCGGCTTTTGACGCTTGCCCCCGAAGTGGTGGGCTTGGTAGAAAGCGGGCAGCTTTCTGCAGGGCACGCAAGAACGCTTGTCCGCGTGCCGCAGAGCCAGCAGTACGCGTTTGCGGAAGAAGCGCTCAAACGCGAGTATTCAGTGCGGGAAATGGAACGTGCCGTCAAGGCGTTTTTGACTCCGCCCGAAGTATTGCAGCAGGAAAAGGAAGCCAAGGCGGCGGCAAAGAGCGCGGAACTCAAAGCCTTTGTCGAGCGTATGCGCGGCGTGTTCCGAACGAAGGTTTCCTTGATCGGGAACGATAAAAAGGGCCGCATTTATATCGATTATTATTCTCCCGAAGATTTATACCGTTTTGAAGAGTTTTTGGATATGATCGAAAGCTTCGACCGCGATTAAACGCATACACGGTAGCCTTGTATAAGAAAAACCCCCGCTCGTATGCGTGTTCTCCTTAACGGAGAATACGCAGCGATATAAATCCCTTGCGGGATTTGCGATATTCCTTTCGGGCGCGATATTTGCCTGCGGCAAGCGATATGCCCTGCGGGCGTGAAGGGATTTATATCATATCGCATGGGCGCAAAGCGACAATATATCGCGCGAGCAAAGCGAGTATATCGCGTTTGCGCAAGCAAACATATCGCCAAACAAAAAAGAGAGAACGAACTGTTTTGTTCTCTCTTTCTGTTTATTATAAGGTTTTGCGATTAGTCCATATGCGCATTTAACCTGTCAAATTCTCCGCCAAGAAAAACCCCCGCTCGCAGGAGCGGGGGGTTTGTTCTTTAAGTTTACGCTTTTGCAAAAAGCAAGTGTCTGAAAATAAGCAACCAAATAAGGTCGAGCCAACCGATAACGATACCCGAAGGAATGGTTACGAGAATTGCGAAAACAAGCGTAAGCAAGCTCTTCGTTTTCAGCCAAGCCGACCAACGAACAAGAATTTCCACAACCCAGTTCACACCGGGGATCAATAAAAGGATAAGCTGGATCAAGAAGTTCTGGCTGTAAAACCAACCTGCAAAACCTTTTTTCTTTGCCATAGAGAGATACCTCCTTAAGTTTTATACTATCAGTATAATATAACTTTCCTTATTTGTCAAGGGCATAAGTAAGAAAAAATCCCGTCGAAAGACGGGAAATTTCTTTAGTCTGCCAAAATGAGATGACCTTTGAGTAACAGATATACAAGGTCGATCACGCCAAGGAACCAGCCCCAACCCACGAACAAGAAGAGAAGGAACACAACGATGTGCAACGCGCTCTTCGTTCTGAGCATTACGGACAATCTTACAAGACATTCGCAGATCCAGCCAACAACAGGCAGGAGAAGAAGAATGACTTTAAGAAGGGTGGACTGACTGTTAAACCACTTATCGAAATTCATACAGGTACGCCTCCTTTTAAATTTACAGGCTCACACCTGCTATATTATTATATAATCCGCTTTGTGTTTTGTCAACTATTTTTTAAAATTTGTTCGTGTTTTCCACATAAAACTCAATTTTTGTCCGTCTTTTCATCGGGGTTGAAGAAGGACGGTTCTTGGGGCTTTTTCTCGTCGTCTTTCCTTTCTTGTTCCTGTTTAAATAAGAGCATCAACCCGAAAGATAAGAGCGCGCCCAGAAAACAGACGGTTATGCCGACCCAATCGAAAAATATGCCCGCGGGCAGGATCGCCGCCAGAAAAAGGGCGCAAATAACCGTAAAAATAATGCGTAAATTCTTAAACATAAGTTGCTCCCGAAGAGTTTTTCTATATATTATATAATATTGTACGCACGCGCGCGCGGAATGTCAAGCCCTTTTTATTTCCTTACAAAAATTTTTAAAAAAAGTTAAAAAAAGTGAGAAAAAATGCTTGACAATGCAAAAGGCGATGTGGTATTATATACAAGCTGTCGCCGAGAGATCGGGCAGCCCGAACTGAAGTTCGGTTCTTGAAGATTAAAAATGGAATAAGAAAGAAATGAGATTTTATTTGACAAACAAGCAAATGAAAGGTAATTTCCGTTAATTTTTTCAAAGTACTTGAAACACAAGTAACCTTGAAAGCAAGTCAGCAAAGAGATAACAAAAAATAGTTAGAGCCGTTGCTACTTTTAGCAAGTAGCGACTTTAAACAATTAAACTTAAGAGTTTGATTCTGGCTCAGGATGAACGCTGGCGGCATGCTTAACACATGCAAGTCGAACGAACTTAGTCCTTCGGGATTAAGTG
>JAZQLT010000186.1:0-4790 GCA_045542815.1 Candidatus Scatosoma sp.
TTTCATTTCTTTCATACCAAACACCCCGCTTTTCTTTCGTTTTCACAATATCTTGGGCTTAAAATGTCCTACACAATACAATATATTGTGGTCGCTCTCAAATTCGTGCCTTATAATTATACCATATCTTGTGGTAATGTCAAGCGACTGAACACAAAATATGGTATAGAAAAAACTTATAAGTGCATATTTTTAAAGCTTTCAAAAACCCTTGAAAGTAAAGAAAGTCAAGTAAAATCCCCTGCTTTTGGTATTGAAAAATAAAATACTTTTATATTTTTAAGCAAAATTTTAGGGCGTTTTTCTCAAAAAACGCCCTGTAAAAATTTACTTTTCAAGCTGTCTTAAAAGGCTCGCTTCCAACTCGTCAAACGAGTTTGCCTTGCTTATCGTCTCCAACAAAGCTTCCGCACCGAACTTAGGCAGATATTCTCCGCGTACGATACCGTCCAAAGCCGCTTCGCGCGCATCCATAAGAGCGGTACTTTCCTTGCCCTGCGTATTCGCAAGATCGATCGCGGGATAGACGCGCCGCCTTGCAAGCGCACTGTTTAGCGCGATTTCCAAGTTGCCAACGTCGGCAAGGTGGGATAGCAGCGTTTCGTCTGCAGGATTGCCCGTTTGTGTGGAAAGCGTACCGACGATTGCAACCGAGCCGCCCTTTTCAAAGCAACGCGCCGTTCCAAAATAGCGTTTTAAATACTGCACCGTTTTGCTCTCCAGCCCGCCTGCAAATACCTTTCCGCCTGCCGACGCGTCCGTATCGTTATAAGCGCTCGCCAAAGCGTTAAGGGAATCCACGATAAGCAACACTTCGTTGCCGCACTCTGCAGAGCGTTTTGCCCGTCTTAAAATAAAATCTGCCGCAAAAACCTGCCGTTCGGGATCGTCTTCATAGGTCGTGCTAACAAGATTATCCGCGCCGATTGCCTTTCTAAATTTTCCAACGTTTTCGGGCGATTGATCGACAAGGAGCACGAAGACCTGCATACTTCCGTTGAGTGATTTTGCCGCACGCGCCATTTCCAAGAGCAGCGTACTCTTGCCCGACTTCGGGGGTGCAACGACAAGCCCGCGCTGCCCTTTCCCGATAGGAATCAGCCATTCTAAATACTTTGCCGTCAAAGACGAGAACTTTTCCCCGTCGTAAAAATGCATACGGCGGCAGGGATAGCACGACTCGCACTCGTCAAAGCTGACGCGGCGGAAGGTGTTGCACACAAGCTCGTTAACGCTTAATACTTCGACCGCCACCAAATGCTTGGAGTGCTTTTCCGCATAGCAACTGACGACGTCTCCTTCGTAAAGATCGTGTTCGCGGATAAGTTCCACGGGCATGATGATCTTTTCCTTCGTATCGGAAAAATCCAACGGCAAGAGCATGGGCACGCCGCCAAGCGTTTCCAACTGCCCCCTGTAAATTTCCCGCACGCCCTTACTTTCAGGCTCTTGTATGTTTGGATCGTTAACCTCAAACATGAAAGGGTTGTCCTTTACCGCTTGCATTCTCGCCGCAAAATCCAAGGTGTCCACACTTTCTTTTACCGCACCTTTCCTTTCACTTATAAAGCGCGCTTCAATCCCGCTTATTTTTTCCGAGATTTCGGGGTCAAGATGATTGTTTTTTGGGGGTTTTCCGCGTTTGTTGGGAGACGCGGGGGCAATCTCGCCCGACAAAACCCCGACTATCTTCTCTATGAGAGGGGCTTTGTTCGGTACCGTGGAAGCGGGAACGCCTATATTTCTCCCTAAAACACGAAGCTGCGTTATACTAATAGAATCCAGATATTCTTCGTATCTCTTTTTTAATTCTTTGACTTCGTTTTCCGTCATATGCTCTGTTTACGCTCCATATACAGTATTTGCGTTTCTTCTTTTGTTAAATCCGTGTTTTGCAGGGAATATTCTCCGTTTCTACATTCGGTGATCTCCCAAGGGATTTGCTTCAAAAATCCGTCCGCGAGCGCAATATCCAAGCTTCCGTCTGCGGGTCGGTAGTGCATGGGAATTACGAGCTTTGGCGAAAGCTTTTCAATATAGTCCTTCGCTCGCTCTGCGTCGATCGTATAAGTGCCGCCGATGGGAATCAGCCAAACTTCCCCGCCGAGCTTTTTGGCAAGCTCCGCGCCGTATTCTTCTCCCAAATCCCCGAAATGACAAAAGGTAATGCCGTCCACCGTAATCTTGAAAAGGATATTTTTGCCCCTAAGCGCACCCTTTTTATCGTCGTGAAAGCTCTCTTCCCCGTTAATTTCCACGCCTTGAACGGTATAATGCCCCGCCTTATCTACGATTGTGGGCTGACCGCCTACCCCTTGGGTGTAATTATGATCGAAGTGCCCGTGGCTGACGGTGATAATATCAGCTTGTAAGCCCTGCGGTAATTCGTAGCCCACCCTCGTATAAGGGTCGGTGAGTACGCGTACACCGCTTTTAGAAGTCAGACGAAAACAGGAATGTCCAAAATATTCAATCTTCATTTTTCTCCCCGACGGCATGCAAACGCAGCTTCATTTTTTGCGTTTCCCCGCCGAACAATAAATCGTATTCTAACAATGCAAGCAGGCTGTCCTTTCCCATAGAATACCCTACTTTATGGGCTACAACGCCGATTTCGCCTTCCGAACCGCCCAGCCCCAAACGCCCTTCTCGCGTTTGACCGCGTTCTAAATGCAAAAAAAGCGAATAATCGCCGTTTCGGGAAATTTCCGCACGCTCACCTTGAAGCAAAATGCAAACCAACGCGTTTTCTTCACGGTAACGCAAGCATGCTCCGCCTGCCGAAAGGGTCATTTCCCCTTCTCGAACGATAGAGCTTTCCTGCCCGTCAACCGTTGTTATAATCGTTACTTTGCACTTTTTCACGCTTTTTTCGCCCTTTTTCGACTTTTTCCGCTTTTATTATAAACGATATTATTGAAAAAGTAAACTTTATTTTAAATATTTTTCAATAATCTTGAAAAATAATCAAAAATCCTTTAATCATTGCCGCGTTTAATCGTCTCACGAATGAGCCTGCCCGCTTTCAAGGCGTTGGAAAGCCCGTCTGCGTCGTTATTCTTTAACGCGTCGCGGTAGGTGGAAAGGTTTTCAATTAAGCCTTCCAACTCCTGTAAAATGCACTCTCTGTTTTGCATATACAGCTCCGTCCACATTTTTTCATCTACGCCCGCAATACGGGTCATATCCTGAAAGCTGCCCCCCGTAAAGCCGTCGCAATTTTGGACGTTGGGGCTTTTTACGTAGGCGTTCGATACGATATGGGCAAGCTGGGAAGTGAGCGCGATCTTTTGATCGTGTTCTTTCGCGCTGCATTCCACGATTTTGCCAAACTGCATGGCGTTCGCGTATTCCTTGGCTTCCGCAATATCCTTAGGGTCGGTTTGCGAAGCGTGCGTGATAATCAAATTCGCTTTTTTGAACAGATCGGGCGTTGCCGAAGCGATACCCGACGTTTCCTTGCCCGCCATAGGATGCAAGCCAACGTAACGGTAGTTGCGCTTTTTGGAATAGACAACGCGCTCCAGCTCGCTCTTGATCCCGCAGATATCCATAACGAGCGCGCCGTCCTTGAATTTGCCGTTTTCAAGATATTCCGCCGTTGCCCGCGGGGGTACGGCAATAAACACCGTATCGTAATCGCAAAGCTGCGTCCCCTTTGCGCGGATATATCCCGCCTGCAAAGCAAACCGTAAGCTTTCTTCCTTTTGCTCGAAGCCTTCTACTTCGTAACCCGCCTTTGTAAGTGCGCCGCAAATCGAGCCGCCGATAATTCCCAAACCGATAACCGCTATCTTCTTCATAATCTTCTCCGTTCTTCCTTTGAAGTATTCTTATAGTACCACATATTCTAAAAAAATTCAAGTGTATTTTAAACAAAAAAAGGGCTTTCGCCCTTTATTGTTTCGCCGCTTTCGCCCCATACTTCTCCCGCGTGGCGATTCCGCCGCGGATATGCCGCTCGCTCAAATTTAAATCCAAAACCTGCCGAGTGCGCTCGTACAAGTCCGCGTCGATGAATTTCAAGCGCTCGGAAACGTCTTTATGTACCGTTGATTTACTAATGGAAAAATGCGCGGAACACGCACGGACGGTGCAACCCGTCTCCACGATATATTCCGCACATTTTACTGCTCTTTCTTCAATATATTCCCACAAAATCCCGACCCTCCTTACGGAATATACTATGTCGGTTTTTTGCGGATTATAACTAAATAAATATAATCAGAGAAAGATTATTCCCCTTTTTTGTAGGGCATGGGAATGACCTGCTCTACCGTTCCCTCTTTATAGCGGAGAATTTTCTTTGCTTGACTGCTTTGCATCAAGATAGAGATATCTTCGCTGGAAAGCTCGGAGACGGCTTTACTCTTTTCTACCACGGCAAGCATATAGGGCATGGTTACGTAAGACGCGCAAAGCACGCTCGCACCGTCCTTCAAGCCTACGATGACAGAGCCTTTCTTGTAGCGTTTGGAAGGCTCGATCTGCGAAGAGATCACCCGCTTGAACTTCCCGTCCGTCGTAGCGATAATCACTTCCCCTTCGCCGTTGATTTGGGTCATGAGCACCACGTAATCTCCTTCGCGGAGCATAATACCGCGTACGCCCGTTGCCACTCTGCCCTGCGTGGGGATATCGTCCTTCATCGCATTCAGGCAAATACCCTGCTTGGTTACCATGATAATGGTATCCTCTTCGTTCGTGTCTTCTTCTACGGCGATAAGCTCGTCTTCTTCGTTGAGTTTTACGGCTTGGAAGCAATCCTTACGCTGTTCGTATTCCGCCCA
>JAZQLT010000187.1:0-5020 GCA_045542815.1 Candidatus Scatosoma sp.
CTGTTGCAAACGGGCAAAGAGAGCCTGCAAGACCGCTTGAAAAGACTTTTGCAAGAGCGTACGCCCGTCTATGAAAGCGTCTCGGATTTCGCGGTGGACGTGGACAGAAAAACGCCCGAAGAGCTTGCAAAAGAGATTATCGCAATCACGGGCTTTGCACAGGGCTAAAAGGTAAACGAATAGGGCAGGTATGAGATGAAAACAGTTTTAATCACGGGCGGAGTGCGCGGGATCGGCGAGAGTATCGCGCGTTCGTTCGTAAAAAAAGGGTATCGCGTATGCGCGGTGTATTCCCGCGATGAAGAGAGCGCAAAGCGGATAGAAAAGCAGGGCGTGGAAACTTACCGAGCGGACGTTTCCAAGGATGAGGAAGTGGTTGCGCTGTTTAAAAAGGTTGGAGAAGTAGATGTGCTCGTTAACAACGCGGGCGTGTCCTTAATCAAGCAGATACAGGATATTTCTTACGGAGAATTTAACCGTCTTATGGCGGTGAACATGGGCGGGGCGTTCCTGTGCTCGCGCGAAGCGGTAAAGGGCATGATCTCTCGACAAAGCGGATTGATCGTCAATATTTCTTCCGTTTGGGGAGAAGTGGGCGGAAGCTGCGAGAGTGTGTATTCCGCGTCCAAAGCCGCGCTTATCGGGTTTACGAAAGCGCTTGCAAAAGAGCTCGGTTGGTCGAAAATTCGCGTCAACAGCGTTTCTCCGGGAGTGATCGATACGCCCATGAACGCACACTTTTCCAAGGAAGAAATGGACGCTTTAAAAGAAGAAATCCCGCTCGGAAGACTGGGAACGGGAGAAGACGTGGCGAAAGCCGTGGTGTATTTGGAAGAAAACGAGTACGTAACGGGGATCGATCTTCCCGTCAACGGGGGATTTTCCATCGTATGATAAAAAACCGCCCTTGGGCGTTTTTTTCAGTGTTTTTTAAGATAGCTTTCCAAGATATTTTGTATAAATTCGTCCGCAATGCCCGCGGTGGGGGATTGCGGCGTTTCTTTTTGCTTTTGCGGGTCTTGGTCGGGGGCTTTGGGGGCGCCGTCCGTCTTGGTCGGGTCGGTTTTTAAGGAGCTGAAAGTCTGTGTGAAGGCAGACAGGTCTTTGAGAAAACGCAGCATTTGCTCGGAGTCTTTGAGCTTTGACATCAGCGGCTTTACGCTCTCCGAAAAATCGGGGTTTTGTGAAAGGTAATACAAAAGCACGAGCATTAAAATTTCCATAGTACAGTATATGCGCCCGTGTAGCCGAAAATTGACGGCAGGAATAGTATGTACTAATGAAAATTCGGAGGCGTGTATGAGAAGCTTTAAAGACTATACAAAGGATGCGGCGGAGATCGCAAAATCGCAGGAAAAGAGGGAAGAAGAAAGCGCGAGCGCGGAAGAGCTTACCAAAAAGATTGCCGCCGCATACAACGGCAAGAGCAATATGGATATGCTGAAAAGCATTCTTGCGGAAGCGGAGAAAAGCAAGCGGGCGGGCACGCTTTCCAACGAAGAAATCGAAGCCTTTTACCGCAATTTTTCGCCCATGTTAGACGGGTTTCAACGGAGGCGGTTGCGCGCGATTGTCGATCGGTTGAAAGAAATATAAGTACCCATGTACGCGTTGCGTTACATATTGTCCAGTTCTTGGAGCGCGGAAACGAGCGCGTCTATTTCCCGCACGGCGTTATAGTGGGAAAAGGAAACCCGTACGAGCCCGCAATCGAGCGTTCCCAACCCTTCGTGCATAAGCGGTGCGCAGTGCAAGCCCCCGCGCACGGCAATATTGTATTTGGAAGAGAGCAGATCGGCAATCTGCTCGGAAGCGTGCGTGCGGTGGCGTAAGGCCACGATTCCGCAGGGGTTCGGCTTGGAATAGGGGGTATAATTCGGCATGGTTTCCAGCTTCTTTAACAGATATGCCGTCAGTTCCAAGAGTTTGGCTTCCATCTGTTTTTGGTGTACCGTGAGATACCGCGTGCCTTCCAAAAGAGAAGAAACGGCAGGGAAAGAAGCCGTCCCCGCTTCAAGTGCGTCGGGATAAAAATCAGGCATATCCAAAGAAAGGCTCATCGAGCCAGTTCCGCCGTATAAAAGGGGACGGGGGGAGACCCGCTCGGAAAAGAGCAACGCCCCGCTTCCTTGCACGGCGAGCATGCCTTTATGCCCCGCCACCGTCAATAGATCAATACCTGCCCCCTGCATTTTTATAGGCAAATGTCCCGCGCCCTGCGCTCCGTCGCATAAGAGGAGTACGCTTTCGGGAAGTATTTTCCGTATGGAAGCGAGATCGGGGATCGCGCCCGTAACGTTAGAGGCGGAAGTAACGGCGACAAGTCTTGTGTTTGGGCGCAGGAGCTTTTTTATATCTTCCGCGCGGATATTGGCTTGCTCTTTTTCTCCGTGCAAGCCGCAGATATCGTAGGTGATGACGCCCGCCTTTTTTAAGGCTTCCAACGGGCGCAAAACGGAATTGTGCTCCATGCAGGTGGCGATGACGTGATCGCCCTGTTCGAGTACGCCAAAGAGCGCAATATTCAAGGCTTCCGTACAGTTTTTTGTGAAGACGACTTGATCAAAGCCGTAGCCGTCGAAAAAGCTGTTTAAGGCGTAACGGCAGTTTTGCACGAGTGCGGCACAGGATAAAGAAAGCTTGTGTCCGCTCCTTCCCGGGTTGGCGCATACCTTGATAGCGGACGAGACGGCGGTGAGTACGGCGTCGGGTTTTCTGCCGCCCGTACCAGCGTTGTCGAAATAAATCATAAAAGCACCCCTTTTTCGGTTCTATACATAAAATATAGTATTCCAAAAAGGAGGCACTTATGATATGACGATTTTAGCAGTGTTCCGTTCTCGGGCGCATAGCCTGGATTATGCGGAGCGTTTATATAATTACGGCGTAACGGCGACGACGGTATCCGCGCCCAAGGAAGCCAAGATAGGCTGTGGGCTGTGCGTTCGGTTTGACGCCCGTTTTTTTCCGCGCGCGCAGGCAATTTTAAAAACGGGGCGGTACAGTTCTTTTAAAGGATTTTACAAAATGGAATTTGTCGGCGGCAGGATATCTTTGACGCCGTATCGGTAAATTCGGTTGCAAAAGCGAAAAAAATATGCTATACTCAATACGCTATGAAAAAAGCGGAAAAAGAACAAGCGCTTGCGCTGTTGGCAAGCTTATATCCCGACGCGAAACCCGCCCTGCATTATACCACGCCGTACGAATTGTTGGTGGCGGTGATTTTATCGGCGCAGTGCACGGACGAACGGGTGAATATCGTAACCGAAAAGCTCTTTGTGCGGTATAATACTCCCAAGGCGATGGTAACCCTTTCGCAAAAGGAGTTGGAAGGATATATTTTTTCCTGCGGGTTTTACCGTATGAAAGCGGAGCATATCCTTTCTGCCTCGCGCGATATTTTGGAAAAATTCGCGGGGGAAGTGCCTAAGACGGTGGAAACGCTCATGACCCTTGCCGGAGTGGGCAAAAAGACCGCGAACGTGGTCTATTCGGTAGCGTTTGGCGGCGACGCGATCGCGGTGGATACGCACGTGTTCCGTGTGAGCAACCGACTGGGGCTTGCCAAAGGCAAAACGCCTGCGGAAGTGGAAGAAGGGCTGTGCAAAGCAATTCCGAAAAAAGACTGGTCAAAGGCGCACCACTGGCTGATTTATCACGGGCGCAGAGTATGCCATTCGCAAAAGCCCGCCTGCGAGAAGTGTGCTTTAAGGGAAATTTGCGATTATGCGAAAAGAAAAAAATGAATAGGACCTCCCGTTTTATGGAATACTGAAATAAAACGGGAGGTTTTTTATGCAGGAAAATCGAAAGGAAGGAGAAAAAATCGCATTGACGGAGCTTTTATCGCTGGAAGATCTGGTAGAAAAAAAGGCGAAAATCTATTCGCGCTTACTTACCGACGCGGCGCTTGCCAAGGATATGGAAAGGCTGTCTTTGCGCCACCAAAAACGCAAGGAAACGCTGTGTGCGTTGATTACGGGAAAATTGCCGAAAAACAAGAACGGGCATGGCAGGTGTGAGACGAGCAAGGAAGGTGCGGAAGAATGAAACTGGAAAAACGGGAAATTACCTTGAATGAATACGATAGCTTAAAGGACGTTTTTTGTTTGGAAAAGGCTCTGATGTTGGGATATATCGAATGCCTTTCCAAAAGCGTGAGAAAGGAAGTGCGCGGAGAGCTTTTACGGCACATGACGGAAACGGGGGAAGATATGTGCTTTGCACTCGATCTTATGAGCGGTTCGGCGATTGAGAACGGAGAGAAGTAAGAGAGAAATAATGGAAGCATATTTTTCTTGACAAAGCCTTTAAAAGATAGTATAATAAACTCGAAATAACGCGGAAAACCGCGAAAAGGGGTATTGTACTATGGAAAAAAAGGTAGGAGCGATTAAGAGATTTTTTGGCGAGTTCAAAAAATTCATCACGCGCGGAAACGTGCTGGACATGGCTGTCGGCGTTATCGTCGGCGGTGCGTTCACGGGCATTGTCAACGGATTGAGCAATTATATTCTCAAGCCCATCATCAACTGGCTGATATCCTTGATTTTGGGGAAGGACGGCTTGTCGGGTGCGGTAACCATTTTGGGTGAACCTGCGTATTTGGAAGACGGGGTAACCGTTGATCTTGCGAACTCAATCTATATCGACTGGGGCGCGTTCATCAGCGCGATCATCAATTTCTTGATTATTGCATTCGTCTTGTTTATGATTGTGCGTACGATGAATCAAATTGCCACGGCGCATGAAAGAATGATCGACGAAATGGATTTGAAGGAAAAGAAAGCGATTGCTAAGATTCGCCGTGAAGAAAAGGTTTCCAGAAAGGAAGCGAAGGCGATTTTTGAACAGCGCTTGGAAGCAGCGAAAGCGAAGAAAGCGGAAGAAGAAAGACTGGCTGCGGAAAAAGCGGCGGAGGAAGCTCGTCTTGCCGAAGAGAAAGCGACGGCGAACACGAGACTTTTGGAAGAAATCCGAGATCTTTTGAAAAATAAAGCATAAATCGTAAGTTGGA
>JAZQLT010000188.1:0-2345 GCA_045542815.1 Candidatus Scatosoma sp.
TCCGCCATAATCTCTTCCTGCGTTCCGCAGGCAACCACTTCTCCGCCGTGCACGCCCGCTTTCGGGCCGATATCCACGATATAATCCGCGGACTTTATCGTGTCTTCGTCGTGTTCCACCACGATCAGAGTGTTCCCCAAATCGCGCAAGCCTTTGAGCGAGTTTAACAGCTTTTCATTGTCGCGTTGGTGCAAGCCGATACTCGGTTCGTCCAAGATATACAGTACGCCCGTCAGCGCGCTCCCGATTTGGGTCGCCAAGCGAATACGCTGGCTTTCCCCGCCCGACAGCGTTACTGCCGTGCGGGTAAGCGTTAAATAGTTCAGCCCCACGTTCCGCAAGAACCCCAGTCGGTTATTGATCTCTTTGATGATCGCGTCCGCAATCAAGTGCTCGGTTTGGGTCAGCGTTTCTTTCAGCTCGTCCATGAACGCGCACAGTTTATCCACGGACATTTCGCACACTTCCCAAATATTTTTTCCGCCCACGCGCACGGCGAGCGCTTCCTTCTTCAATCGCTTTCCCCCGCAGGCGTCGCAAGGAGCGTTACGCATCAAGCGTTCGATGTCGCTCTTTACCCCGTCCGAAGTCGTCGTTCCATACCGTCTTTGCAGGTTATTGACGTAGCCTTCCCAAGTCTTTTTAAAGCTTCCCGAAAAGGAGCGCGTTTGGTATGCCATATCCACCTTTTCGTCTGCGCCGTACATCAAGATATCGTACACCCCGTCGGGTAAATCCTTTACGGGCACGTCCAAGGAAAAATGATACGCTTTGGCAAGCGCGGAAAGCTCCATGAGCGCCATAGAGCTCGAACCCAAGCTCCACCCCGTTACCTTCATCGCGCCTTCGCGCAGGGTTTTCGTTTTATCGGGGCATACCAGGTCTGGATCGACGAACTGTTTAAACCCCAAGCCCGAACAGCTGGGACACGCGCCGTACACGGTGTTGAACGAGAACATTCTCGGCTCAATCTCTTCCAGCGACACCCCGCAATCAGGGCAGGCGTAGTTGACGGAATACAGGTCTTCCTTCCCGTCGCAATCGATGACAACCAGTCCGTCCGCAAGCTTCAATGCCGTCTCCAAGCTATCCGTCAAACGCTTTTGCACGGTGGGTTTCACGATCAAACGATCGACCACTACGGAGATGTTATGTTTGATATTTTTTTCCAGCTTGATCTCTTCTTGCAGATCATAGACGATCCCGTCTATCTTCACTCTGCCGTACCCGCTTTTCTTAAAAGCGTTGAGTTCTTTAACGTACTCTCCCTTTCTTCCGCGGACTACTGGCGCATTGACGAGTATTTTACTCCCTTCGGGCATGGATAGGATATGGTCGCAGATCTCGTCCACCGTCTGACGGCGAATAGCCCTACCGCACTTAGGACAGTGGGGAACGCCGATACGCGCAAACAAAAGACGGAAATAATCGTAAATTTCCGTTACCGTACCCACCGTGGAGCGGGGGTTGCGCGAAGTGGTTTTTTGATCGATGGAAATGGCGGGGGAATGCCCTTCTATGCTTTCCACGTCAGGCTTTTCCATTTGCCCTAAAAATTGACGGGCATAGGAGGACAAGCTCTCCACGTACCGTCTTTGCCCTTCGGCAAACACGGTATCGAACGCGAGCGTGGATTTTCCGCTCCCCGAAAGCCCCGTAAACACGGTGAGCTTGTTTCTGGGAATGGTTAAGCTAACGTCCTTTAAATTATTCTCTTTTGCACCTTTGATTACGATATTTTCTTGCATAGTTTTTTACCTTTCATCTCGTACATGGTATGTCGGTTTGGGTCAAGGGCTGCGAGCCCTTGCGCCGTGCAGGGCGCGGAGCCCTGCTGGGGTGTGGGGTGAAACCCCACAAACTGCCCCCTGTAAGCAACCGAAGGTTGCGCCTTTTAACGCCCCTTGGGCGTTCTTGCGTTGCATTGCAACGCTTACACCGCTTTGCGGTTGATTACGCAAAACTTCGTTTTGCTTGTATGGGTCCGCTTTCGTGGGCTCTGCCCACACCCGTTTGGGGCTCTGCCACTCTCGAACAATGTAATGTAAACATTGTTCTCGGTCAACGCACACGCCGACATATGCGTTTGCTCATCTCGTCCCTACAAAGCATTATCAATGCTTTGCTTAACGAGCAACTCGTCCCGCAAGGAACTGAGTTCCTTGACTTCCTGTTAGGGCAACCGATCCCCCGCTAACGCTGCGCCTTGCGCACGCGCGCCTTTAACTCGGCGATCTTTTCCCGAATTTCGATTGCGCGCTCGAAATCCAACTGTCCGCTTGCCACTTTCATCAAAGCCTTCAGCTTTTCAATCTCGTCGGGAATATCCTTCATCTTGATTTCGT
>JAZQLT010000189.1:0-3759 GCA_045542815.1 Candidatus Scatosoma sp.
TCCGACTTCCTATTTTTTCTTGCAGGTGTTCGATGCGCACCCCCACGGCAAAATCCTTTTGCCGCATGGGGACACCCCGTTTTAACAGCATATCAAAGGTATCCCGCGCGCTGTGCCCAATGGCAAGCACCACCGCGGAAACCGCCAGTTTTTCCACCGAAAAATCCGTGTTCGGGCATACCGTGTCTGCGTTGAGCCGTCTAATTGCCGCTTCGCAAACCTTGCCGTCCTTAATAACGATATCGTCCAAGCGGGTGCGGAAGAGCACCTGTCCGCCTTGTGCGCGGATATATTCGCGCATATTTTTGACCACCGTTTTTAAGTTATCGCTGCCGATGTGCGGCTTGGACAAAAAAAGAATTTCCTTGGGCGCACCGAAGCGCACGAACAGCTCCAGCACTTCACGGTTTAACCCGCTGTGCGTTTGCGTGTTCAGCTTTCCGTCCGAGAACGTGCCCGCACCGCCTTCGCCAAACTGTACGTTACAGTCGGTATCCAAACGCCTGCTTTTTACGAACCCGTCGATTTTTCGTTCGCGTTCTTCCACGCTTCCGCCTCGTTCAATGACGATGGGCGTGATACCGTGGTCGAGCAAGCGCAGGGCGCAAAACAGCCCCGCAGGTCCACTTCCGACAACGAGTACGGGGGCTTTGGGAAGCCGCGCGGAAGGGAGCCGCTCAAAAGTTCTTTCTTGCTTTTGGAGCGCCGTTTTGGAAAACTCGATCGTATAGACGTAGCGCAGGTTGTTCTTATCCCGCGCGTCGAGCGATTTTTTCTTCACGGCAAAATACCCCGCTTTTCCGCCCAACCGTTTTTCCGCGAGCGCAAGCAGGTCTTTTTCCCCTTTGTCTATGGGTAATTTAATATCGGATAAAGTGCATACTTTCGTCATATACTATATTGTCTCAGCCACCTGCATTGCCGATGAAAACGCCCATTGCAGGTTAAATCCGCCGCATTCTCCGTCAATATCGAGAATTTCGCCCGCTAAATACAATCCCTTTGCAAAGCGGCTTTGCAGGTTTTCGTCCGTTTCGGAAAGCGGTATCCCGCCCTTGGTTACCTGCGCGTAGTCAAAGCCCAAGCTCCCCGTAACGGCGAGCGGGAACTCTTTGACGAGCTTTGCCAAAAGCCCAAGCTCCCCGTTAGCACGCTTGACAATCGCCCTGCCGATTTGGTTGTTCACAATCCCGAAAAGCAGCTCGCTTTGGGCTAAATCAGGAAACGCCGAACGCTTTTGCGCGATCATCTGCTCGATACGCTCCTTAGACAGATCGGGCAGGAAGTCAACGGATAAAGAAACCTTTTTCGACTCCACCGCGTCCGCGATAAACGCGGAAATGCGGAACACCGCATCCCCCGAAACTCCGTAATCGGTGAAGATGATATCCCCGCGAAGAGAAACCTTTTCTCCGCCCCAAGCCGCGGTCAAACCGCCGTCCGTAACGCGAATGCCTTTGAGCGTTTTGATATGCGCCGTATCCGTCTTTAGCTGCACCAAGGAGGGATACAAGGGGGTAACGGTATGCCCTAAGCTTTGCGCAAGCGCATACGCCGTACCGTCCGTTCCAAAGTTTTTCGCCGCTTTCCCGCCGGCACAAAGCACGGCTTTTTCCGCAAAAACCTTTTTCGTTTCTCCGTTACAGGCAACCGTCAAAATAAATCCGCCGTCCGTCCGCTCTATCCCTGTTACCTGCGAAGAAAGACGGACTTCCGCGCCTATCCCCGCAAGCGAAAACCGCAGTGCGTCCGTGAGCGAAGACGCTTGCCTGCCCGTAGGATATACTCTGCCCCGTTCGTCTGCCTGCAAGGGCACGCCAAGCTTTTCAAAAAAGGCAAAAAGCTCCCTTTGCGAATGCTTAGCGATAATCGCCTGCGCGCGGAGCGCGTCTTCCTTCCGAGAAGAAAAGTACGGCGTGGCGTCTGCCGCAAGATTGGTGATATTCCCCTGCCCGTTGCCGGTCGCGGAGAGTTTTTTCCCTACGCGCTCGCCCCGCTCGAATACGAGCGTTTTTTTCCGACCGCTAAGTGCCGCGGCTAGAAAGAGCCCGGAAGCTCCGCCGCCGATAATTGCTATCTCTGTTCTTTCCATATCCTTATTGTACTCTATTTGTGCACAAATGTCAAATTTTTTAAAAAAACGACGGGAAATTTCTCGTCGCCTTGGTTGACTTTTTTATTTTTTTATATTAAAATATATTGGTATCAAAAATTATTCTTATCAAAACGATTTACGAAAGGAGAGTATTATGGAAAAACTCAAAGAACTTTTTAACCTTGCCGTGGAATACTGTAAAAACGAGCCGTTCCACGCAGCCGTACTCGGCGGGATTGCCGCTATCGTACTCATCGCGCTCATCGCGCTGATTGCACGCGGTTCGAAAGCGAAAAAAGCAAAAAAAGCGGCGAAGAAAGCCGCGCTTGCCACCGCGCAACAGGCACAAACTCAAAATGTTGGCGCAAAAGCCGAAGAACCCGCAAAGGAAAGCTTTGAAACCGCGCCTGCTCCCATCGAAGAAAAGGCAGTAGAAGACGTACCTGCCCCCGTCGTAGAAGAAAAAGCGGTTGAAAGCGCACCTGCCCCCGTCGTAGAAGAAAAAGCGGTTGAAACCGCACCTGCCCCCGTCGTAGAAGAAGAAACGGCGGCAGATGAAGCTAAAACGCAAGAAGAACCTTCCAAGGAAGAAACAAAAGCCGAAGAAGAGCCCGTCGAAGAAGAGCAGCCTGCAATCAAAACGCAGGTAAAGAGCGCGCCCGCGAAAAAGGCGGAAACGAAGGCGGCGTCTAAAACGGAACAAAAACCCAAGGAGGGAGTCATGTTACACGACGAATTCAAGGACGTGAACACCGATCTGGATTTTTACGAAGAAGATGAAACGGACAGAGTGGCAAGATACAGCGGTAAGTGGGTAGTCTGCCGCGTGGTAACCGACGACAACGCGGACGATGAAATGTACTTCTTTGAATTGCACGCGTCCAACGGCGAAAAGCTGCTTTCCAGTGAAGAATATACTACTTATAACGGCGCAATCCGCGGTATTCAAACGCATAAATCGAATATCTTAAAGGATAATTTCCGTATCACCCTTTCCAAAAAAGGCGATTATATCTTTAAGCTGCTCAACGGCAAGGGCATGCTCCTTTGCATGGGCGAACATTATGCAACGCGTGCACGCTGCGAAAGCGCAATCGAATCGGCAAAGCGTTTTGCCAAGACGGCGTTTGTCGATGAAAATATCCAAGACCAAGTAGTGAAGGTGCCCGTAGAAGACGACGCCGACTCCGAACCCTTGCACGAAAACTACAACGGCAAGTGGGTGATCGATTGCCATATCTCGGAGGAAGGCGAAAAGGTATTCTACTTCGAGCTGTTTGCCAACAACGGCGAACGCCTGCTTTCCAGCGAAGAATACGCTTCGTATATCGGTGCAGTGAACGGTATTCAAACGCATAAAACCAACATTGAAAAGGGCAATTTCCGTATTTCCTTAACCAAGCACGGCGATTATATTTATAAATTACTCAACGGCAACGGTCAGCTCCTGTGCCTTGGCGAGCATTACAAAACCAAGCGCCGCTGTCAAAATGCGGTGGAATCGGTGAAGAGATTTGCGATGAACTCCCCTATCCTTACCGACCCCGACTTAACCAAGTAATTTGCTTTAATAAAAGACACCCGCGAACGAGACGTTCGCGGGTGTCTTTTATTACATTTTAATGCCAACTGCCACCTCCGCCGCCGTGGCAGTGGACATCGAT
>JAZQLT010000190.1:0-10637 GCA_045542815.1 Candidatus Scatosoma sp.
TTAAATATGACATATGTATGCCTGTTATAACGCTATTTTTGCCCATTTTTTGCCAAAAACACAAACAAAACACGAACAGGTGTTCGTGTTTTGTTTATGATTTCCGCACCCAAAAGAAGCGCTAAGACGCACCGCGCGAACCCCCTTTTATCCTATGGATAAAAACTTGCGCATTTTGCCCAACTTTTGCTTTGAAGTTATTGACTTTTTCGTAAAAACCGTGTTATAATAAAGCGTATGAAGAAAATCAAGGCGACAATTTTAACAGCACTCGCATGCACCGCTCTCGCAATTTCGGGAACGGCGGGGCTTTTCGCGCAAAAAGACCTTGCGCAAGCCAACGCGCAAAACGCCCTTGCGCCCGCAGAGCTCATCGCGCCTTCTTCGTACGAGCAGTATCTCTCGCTCGTCTCCCCCACTTGCGTTTCGGTAACGGAAGCGTTTACGGCAATTGCAGACGGCAATCTTTTATACGTTTACGACCGTGCAAACGGGGAATACCTGTGTTATAGCGAGCACACGAAAAAAATCGAAAGCGTGCAATTCGACGGCGACGGAAATTTGTATTTCCTTTCGGGCTTGAACGTCTATGTCCTTTCCCTTGCTTCGCTCCAAAGCGGCGCGCCGAGCGTGCAAAAGCTGACGGACATTCCCTGCACGGGCTTTTTAATCGAAGGCAGCACGCTTTATTACATCAACTCGAACGAGATTTGCGCCTACTCCCTTTTAGACGGTACGACCCGTTCTCTCCACACGGAAACCGGGCACGTCGAAAGCGCGCTTGCCTTTGCGGGTAACGCGCTGTATTATCTTTGTGAAAACGCAGACGCGGAAAACCCGCACAGCCTGTACGCGCTCAACCCGCAAACGGGGAGCGTAACGCCGATCACCGATTTTTCGCTGCAAATTACGGCAATGGTCGTGGCGAACAATCTGTTCTGTCTTACGGCAAGCAACGGCGAGTTTTACGCCTACAACCATACGGAGCTTGCGGCAAGCGAACACGCTTCTTCCCTAACGCCCGTTACCCAAACGGGGAGCAAGAAAGAAAAATACGTGTCCCTTTCCGCATACGGCGGCGAAATCTATACCGTCTATAACAACACGGTTAAGCAATATTCCGTAGAAAAGGCTGCGTTTACCGATTACGAAATCTCCGCGTCGTCCACGTCCGCGCATCGATTTAACCAAGCCAGCGATCTTTGCCTTTCGGACAAGACCCTTTTCATCGCCGACAGCGGCAACCGCCGCGTTTCGGTGTACGACACGGAAAGCAAAACCTTCGGCACGCCTATCGTTACCGAGTTTTCCGATCCTTACCTTTCCGCTTACGAAGATACCTTGCTCGTTTCTTCTTCGTCCAAAGCCACGCTGTACAGCCTTTCACAAAAGGACTACGGCGCACCCATTTTGACGCTGGAAAGCGAAGTGGAAGGCAATATCGTCGGCACGGCGAGCGTATATGGCAGATACTATCTGCTTACGGACGATAACCACTGCTACGCACTCAAAGAAGAAGACGGCGCGTGGAGCGTTTCCCAAACGGAAAAACGCACGCAGGCTTTGTACGCCACGGCGTTCACCGCCGACGTCTATGGCAGCCTGTATATCGCCTACGACAATCACGCCGTTTACCGCTTTACGGAAAAAGAGCTTTTCACCCCCGAAGCAAGCGGCACGAAGGTACTCGAAGGCATGCAAGCCCCCGAAAAGCTTGCGGTGGATTACGAAACGGCAATCTATGCTCTGCAAAACGGCACGATTACCAAATATACCCAAAACGGCGACAGCCTTTACGAGAGAAGCACAAGCTATACCCCCGACTATGGGTTGGTATATGACGCCGCGCCCGCCCTTTGCTCCTTTGCCTTTGGAATGGGCGAAGAAAGCACCTATTTGCTTTACAACGGCGATTATCTTGTAAAAACGGACGAATTGCAAATCCCCAAAGTTAACCCTATTCCCGTAGGCGACGCCGTCGAGCACATCTTCGGCGAAGAAAATACCGAATTTTCTCTCGTGGAAGTGGAAAGCGACAGCATTCTCATCGAATTTGACGTTACCGCGCTCAAAACGGCAACGCAATTCCCCTACATCGCCTTTGAACGCTGCTACGAGCCTACGACAGGCATAAAGCTTGGAGAAGAGAGCGGGTACTCCATTCTCGCAATTCCGCAGGAAAAAACAGGCGTGTATAAGACCTATCTTGCGCCGAACGGCGCATGCAGCGCAATCGCGCAAGCAGACTATCTGACCGCATACGAAACCCCGCTTACGGGGTATATCACAAACGACATCCCGCTGTATAAGTTCCCCTATTTTGACGAGCTGTTTTCTCTTGGCGCGCTCAAGCGCGGAGCCGAAGTCGCCCTGCTGGGCGAAGTCCGCGGTTTAGAACGGGGCTATTACAAAGTGCTCGTTCCAACGGAAAACGGCGATAAAATAGGCTATATTCCCAAGGCGTACGCCACCACTTTCGACGGGCGCACACCTGCGGCGGAGCAGGTAAGCTTTGGCGAGGAACCCGCGCAGAACGAGCTGTGGCGAAGCGTGTATATCCTGCTCGGCTTCGGCGCAATCTGCATTTTGGTGGATTTTCTTATCCTGCGCAAACCCAAAAACAACGAAGAACAATAATTTTTAAAGGAGGACGGTTATGTCAGACTATCACCCAAGCGTATGCCCGATAGACGGTTTTTTAACCGTTCTTCAAGGAGATACGCTACCCCATTTTTAAATTTTTTTTGGAGGTAGAGAAGTATGCAAAAAGAGATTTTCGAGCTGTTGACCGCGCAAAGCTTTGAAGAAGCGGCAGCGCTCGCGCAAAAACTGACAACGGAAACGCTCGCAGAGCTTCTTAGCGAGCTGGATACGGAACACGCGCACCTTTTGGTGCCTTTTTGCCGCGCTTTGGAAAGCGACCTGCTTGCCGAAGCGCTGATTTTGTTAGATAAAACGGTACAGGAAAAAATCATCGGCGGCTTGCGCGACGACGAGCTGGACGCCGTCATGGAAGAAGTCTCCGTAGATGACACGGTGGATATCATCGAAGACATGCCCGAAGCGCTCGTGCGGCGTATTGCCGAAACGGACGAAATCATGCTCCTTTTACAGGAGCGTAACTACGCCGTCTTAAAGCCCCTGCTCTCGTCTATGAACGCGATCGACCTTGCCAAGGTATTTGAAGAAACCACCCGCGACGTTGATCTTTTAATCCTGTTCCGCATTCTGCCTAAGGACCTTGCGGCGGAAACCTTCGTGGAAATGGACCCCGATATCACGAAAAAGCTTATTCATAAGCTGAGCGATCGGGAATTGAAAGCCGTGCTTGACGAGCTTTTCTTGGACGATACGGTAGATCTTTTGGAAGAAATGCCCGCAAGCGTCGTCAAGCGCGTACTCGCGCAAAGCGACAGCGAAACGCGCGCCTATATCAACGATATGCTGAAATATCCCAAGGACAGCGCGGGCAGCATCATGACGATCGAATTCGTTGCTCTGCGCCCGTCCATGACGGTGGAAGACGCGTTTGAGCGTATTCGCCGCACGGCAATCGATAAGGAAACCATTTACACCTGCTACGTCGTCGATCCCACGAATAAGCTTTTGGGGCTGGTAACGGCAAAGGATCTCATGTTGGCGCAAAAGAACGCGCTCATCGAAGAGATCATGAAAGACAACGTCATCTACGCCTATACCGAAGACGATAAAGAATACGTGGCAAGAACGATCTCCGGGTACGGTTTTTTGGCTCTGCCCATCGTCGATAGAGAAATGCGCCTTGTCGGTATCGTTACCGTTGACGACGCAATGGACGTCTTGCAGGAAGAAAACACCGAAGATATCGCAAAGATGGCGGCTATCACCCCCAGCGATAAACCGTATTTGAAAACGGGCGTGTTCACCCTTTGGAAAACCCGCGTGCTGTGGCTGCTCCTTCTCATGCTCGGTTCGACCTTCACTTCCATGATCTTGAACAGCTACGAAGCGCAGCTTACCACTTGTTTGGTGGCGTGCGTGCCCATGATCATGGGTACGGGCGGGAACTCCGGCTCGCAAGCTTCGGTTACCGTGATCCGCTCCCTTTCCATCGGCGAAATCGAAGCCAAGGACATCGGCAAGGTACTATGGAAAGAATTTCGCGCTTCCCTGCTGCTCGGCGTTACTTTGGCAATCGCCTGCTTTGCGAAGCTCGTCCTTTTGGACGGTATGCTTCTCGGCGTTGCGGGCTACACGTGGGACGTGTGCTTGGTCGTTTCCTTGGCGCTCCTTTGCACGGTGATCGTGGCAAAGCTCGTGGGTGCTCTGCTCCCCATTTTGGCAAAGCTTTGCAGGCTTGACCCTGCCGTGGTTGCCAACCCCTTCATCACCACCATTGTTGACGCAGTGTCCGTGATTTTGTTCTGCTACCTTTCTATCGGTATTTTGGGTTGATTGTTTATAAAAGAAAAAGGCTTTGGATTTTCTCCAAAGCCTTTTTTGCATATATTCGCTATGCAAATGCGATATAATTAAAAATTACGATATGCCTCGTTTTACTCGGCGCGATATAATATAAATCCTACCGACACGCCCGAAGGGCATATCGCATTGAAGATATATCGCACGCCCTGCGTGTCTCGCAAATCCCAAAAGGATTTATATCGCTTGCGTCCATAAAATGGACGCATACCTGCCCCCTTCGTCGGGCAAAACGGTAACGATTTTCTTGCCCGCGTTTTCGGGACGTTTAGCGAGCTTCGTTGCCGCCGCTATCGCCGCGCCCGACGAGATCCCTACGCTCAAATTTTCGTCCGCTTTCAGCGCCCGCGCAAAAGCAAACGCTTCTTCGTCCGCTACCGTAAGCACTTCGTCATATACGCTTTGATCGAGCACGCTCGGCACGAAATTCGCGCCGATCCCCTGTATGCCGTGCCTGCCCGCTCTCCCTTGGGAAAGCAAAGGCGACTGCGCGGGTTCGACCGCCACCACCCGTATTTGCGGGTTTTTTTCCTTCAAAAATCTACCTATGCCCGTCAGCGTACCGCCCGTGCCTACGCACGCCACGAAAATATCGATATCCCCGTCCGTTTGCGCCCAAATTTCCTTTGCCGTGCTCTCGTAATGCACCCTTGCGCACACGGGGTTATTAAACTGGTCTGCCAAAAGGGAGTTCGGCGTGCTCTTTACAAGCTCGTTTGCTCTATCCACCGCGCCTTGCATACCCTTTGCGCCGTCCGTCAAAATCACTTCCGCTCCGTAAGAGGAAATCAACGCTCTTCTTTCCACCGACATGGAGTCGGGCATAACGATTGCCGCGCGATAGCCCTTTGCTTTACACACGAGCGCAAGCCCGATGCCCGTATTTCCCGAAGTGGCTTCTACGACCAACCCGCCCGCACGAAGACGACCCATTTTTTCGGCGTCTTCTATGATTGCGAGCGCCACTCTGTCTTTAATCGACCCGCCGGGATTTCGCCCTTCTTCCTTAGCGTAGATTTGCGCGAGCGCGCCCACTTTTTCTTCTGTTTTTTCCAGCCGAACGAGCGGCGTATTTCCGATTCTCAACGCAGACATGGTATGCTCCTTTTATTTTTTACAGTAAGCAAGTATTTCTTCGGGGCAATCGACGAACGCCGTCCCGCCGTTCTCTTGTAAGCACGCCTTATCTCGAAATCCCCACGTTACGCAAAGGCAAGCCACGCCCGCGTTTTGCGCCGTTTGGATATCCACCTCGGAATCTCCGATATACAGCGTGGAAGCTTGGTTTGCGCCCAAACTTTCCATAACGGAAAAGAGCGAATCGGGTGCGGGCTTTTTGCGAATCCCCGCACTCTCGTTCTCCCCCACCGCCTGCAAAAATAATCCGTCAAAATACTCTTTTGCGAGCGCTTTTACGGCAAAATCCGCCTTATTGGAAAGCACCGCCGTTTTTACCCCCCGACTTTTGAGCGTTTGCAGCAGGGGCAAAATCCCTTCGTACGGCTTGGTCTTTTCCGCACAGTGCTCTGCATAATAGCGCTTGAAAAATGCCAAGGCTTCCTGCAAATAGGGCGCGCCCTTTTCCCCAAGCGCGCGCTCCACAAGCTTTTTAATCCCGTTCCCTACGAACGAGCGCACTTCTTCGCGCGTTCTTTTCGGCAGGGAAAACTGCGCGAGCGCAGCGTTGGTCGCGTCCGTCAAATCGTCGAGTGTGTCCAGCAGCGTTCCGTCCAAATCAAACACCGCCGTCTCGTACATGGTATGTCCGTTTTTCATGTTACCGCCCGATAACCTTCTTAATTGTTTCCACCGCTTCCGAGCGGTTTTCGCATCCCAGCTTGATGTACACGGAAGAAACGTAGTTTCTCGTCGTGCCTTCGGAGAGCTTTAATGCGGACGAAATTTGACGGTTGGTGAAGCCTTCGTAAATCATGAGCGCGATTTCCACTTCCCTATCGGAAAAGCCGAATTCACGGGTGAGTTTTATCTCTCTGTCTGCGGAAACGTGCTTTGCCGCGTCCGTGATACGGCGGGCAATTTTTGTGGGCAAAATGGTATCCCCTTCATACGCGTTCTTCACTGCGCGAATGAGTGCGTCCCCGCCGATGTCTTTGAGCAAATACCCGCTTGCACCGTTGTTGATCGCATTCAAAATATAATCGCTGTCGTCAAAGGTCGTCAAAATAAGCACCTTTACGTGGGGATACTGCGATTTAATCCTGCTCGTTGCCACTACGCCGTTCATGTTCGGCATGCGGATATCGAGCAATACCACGTCCGCCGGCTCTTCCGACAGCTTTTCCAACGCGTCAAACCCGTCGCTCGCCGTTCCCACGACCTGCAACTCCCTATCCGTTCTCAAAACCGCGGCGATTTCATTCGCCAAGTCCGTCTGATCGTCCACGACCAGTACTTTTATTCTTTCGTTTGCCATAGATTACTCCTTATACCTGACGAGAGTCGGACTCGCAAGGTTTTAACGGCAGCGTCATACATATTTCAAAGCCTTCGTCCGCTTCGCTGCGGAAGCTCACTTCTCCGCCGAGCGCCCTTGCCCTATCCTGCATCGTCGTTAAGCCGAAGCCCGTTTTGAGCGCCGTCTCCCCAAGCCCTTTGCCGTTGTCGGAAAGCAGGAACACGAGCTTATCTTCCCGTTCTTTCAATTCAAACCAAAAAGCGGTTGCGCCGCCGTGGCGAAGTCCGTTGGAGATCCCTTCCTTTAAGGTATTGCAAATAAAGCGGTACTTCGCTTCCGATACGGTTACATCGTCGATCTCCGAGCGAATACGGATTCCCGTACCGTCCATGGATTCGTGGATTACCCCTTCCAGCGCGCTCTTTAAGGTGCTCCCTTCTTGCATACCCGACAAAAGGTGTACGCTGTTGCGCAGTTCTTCCAAGGCGTGCTTCGCCTGCAAATTTGCCGCGATCAGCTTGACCTTTGCTTGCTCGGGGTCGTCTTCTACGATCCGCTTTGCCGCCTCCGTTTGCATAATGACGGTCGTGATCGAATGCCCTGCCGTATCGTGTATTTCTTTCGCAATACGCTGCCGTTCTTCCAGTACCGTTACTTCTTCCAGCACCGCGTACGCTTTTTCCAGTTCCCGCTTACTCTCGTCAAGCTCTTCCAACGTGCGGTTGAGTCGGAGATACTGCCGATAAAAGGCAAGCACGATGAGCACTGCAAAAAAATGCAAAGACATTGCCACAATCGAACCGATAGACTCGCGCAGGATTTCAATAATGCTGTATTCTGCGCCCGCTTTGAGCCATACCTGCACGGCATAGCTGGCAATAAACAGCCCGACGGCGGAGATGAACGCCCAAAACATACTCTTGCTGTCTTCCATTTTGAAATAAAACTGCGTGAGTATCAAAAGATAAATAATGAGCGAGTACGAGCCTACCGTGAACGCCACGAACCCGCACGCCGATATCGTTTCTAAGCCTTGAAAGAGCCGTTCGTTGGGGTTTTCCGCAAGCTCGAAATTTTTTAGCGTTTCCGTAATCGTTAAGGTACAAGCCACTATAAGGAAGGCGAGAAAGGTCAGCCAATCCCCGTCGGAGATGAACTGTTCGATATGCTGTAACAGTACCAGCAGTTCCATAAACATCAATAGAACGTACAAGACCCATTTAGCGATGTACAGCAAACGCTCTTCGTTTTGGAAATCGTATTTTTCTATCGCCTTAACGAACTTGGGCGGGCGGCTGCCCTTTTCCTTGCGTTCGGGGTTTTCCTGCTTCATAGTTTATCCTTCCCTACCTAGAAATTTCCCCACGGAATAATGCTCGCTAATCTCCTGCATTCTTCCGCTTAAATAGTAGCTGTACATACCGTTCGGCGCGTAGATGATATGGTCGCAGAACAAACGGTTGTGCATACTGCAAAGGATTTGACAGTTCTTGGTCATAGCGTCGTCCTTTTCCGAAGGTACGGCTTCGCCGTACGGGTGATTATGCACCATCACTACGCCCGAAGCGCCCTTTTCCAGTAAAAATGCGGACAGCTCTTCGGGTACGATCTTAACGCTGGATATGCTATCCACGGAGAAACCGCGTTTTTTCAGCACTCTGCCTTCTCCGTCCAAGAGATACAGCTCTAACACTTCATAGTGCGTATCCTTGTACGTTTCCTTGACGAACGGCAAAAAATCGCGCGATTGAAATTTTCCGTGGAATTTGGGGGCTTCTTTCTCCTTATGCGCTTTCAAAAGGCGCCCTATAATATTTAAATAGGCGGCAACGCTCACGCCGACGCCCGGCACCGTTTGTAACTCTTCCACCGAGGCATACACTACGTCGAGCGCAGAGCCGAATTTATGGATCAGCGCGTGCGCCAAATCGTTGGTGTTTTTGCGGGGTACGGCGTTGAAGAGCAGGGCTTCCAGCCATTCGTGCTCCTCCAAGGCGTCCTTGCTCAGTTTTTGATACAGACGAAGCCGATGTCCTTCGTGCATACTTATCTCTCCTCTTTCGAAAATCGCAGCTTTATCTCTACGAGATAAGACCATTTTAGCATACTTTGCCGTAAATGTCAAAGGCGGGATTAGAAAAAAAATATTTTTTTGCGCATACCCCGTTCATTTTCTTTACCAAATGCAAAAAATTATGTATAATAATAGTATAACAAAGTGAAGGAAGTAACGTTATGAAACAATATTTCGACGACATCGTCCGCTCTACGGCGGAAATTTTGAAATTCGACTCTTCTTTAAAGCCCGCAGAAGACGGCTATCCCTTCGGCGAAGAAACCGCAAAATGCTTGGAGTATTTCCTCAATCTCGCAAGCGAGATGGGCTTTGAGACGCATAACTACGACAACTACGTAGGCGAGGTGGTGTTCGGCGAAGGCAAGGAATTTGCGATCTTGGCGCACCTTGACGTCGTTCCCGCAGGCAGCGGTTGGAAATATCCCCCCTTCGGAGGCGTCATCAACGACGACGTTTCCGACGGCGGTGTGGAAGGCATGAAAATTTGGGGGCGCGGTGCGATGGACGACAAAACGCCCGCCATCGTTTGCTTGTACGCGCTTAAAGCGCTCAAAGACGAAGGCTTCGTGCCCGCAAGAAAAATCAAGCTCATCGTCGGCTGTAACGAGGAAGCAGGTTGGGAGTGTATCAAGCACTACAACGAAGTCGCGGTTATGCCGGAAGAAGGCTTCACCCCCGACGCAAACTTCCCCGTTATCTACGCGGAAAAGGGTATCTTACACTTCACCGCAGAGTTTGCTATCGACGACGCACCCATGTCTGCGTTGAAAGCGGGCGAAAGAGTGAATATGGTATGCGATTACGCGTCCGCAATCTTGACGAGAAAAGCGGCGGGCAAGCTCGTTTACTATGAAAACCCGATCGAAGGCACCCGTCTTTCCTACGACAATACTACCAGCATTTTGCAGGTATATGGAAAGTCTGCGCACGGGTCTTGCCCCGCGCTCGGCGCGAACGCTTTGCAGGCGCTTTTACACTTTTTGGCAAGCTTCCACGACGGCTGCAAAAAGGCGTACGATCTGCTCTTTGACGACGTTACGGGTTTGAAAGCCCTGCAAGATGAGACGGGTGTTTTGACGATGTCCCCCAACCTTGCAAGCTTTGAGAACGGAGTCTTGAAAATTACGACGGATATCCGCTTCCCCGCAACTTTGGCATTGGAAGATGTAACGGCTAAGCTTGACGAGTTTGGCGCGAGCTACAAAATCGAAAGCTACCAAGCTCCCCTTTACAATAACCCCAACAGCCGCTTGATCTCGACACTGGTACGGGTGTACAACCAAGTAACGGGCAAAAACGAAGCCCCGATCGCAATCGGCGGCGGTACGTATGCGCGGGCTTTGAAATACGGCTGTGCGTTTGGGCCCGAAATTTGCGGAGAAGAAACTACCATTCATCAGGCAAACGAATACGTTACCTTTGAGCGTATCAAGTTGATCAGCGAAATTTATTATCAGGCGATCAAAGCCGTTTGTGAAAATAGCGGGAAAACCCGTATCGCGGTGAAGAAAATCGGTTATCGCAAAATCAACCCCCAGACGTCCGAAGAAGAAAATGCGGGCGAAAAGAAATTTTGCACCTTGAAAATTTCCGTTCGTAGAAAGTAAGACAAAAAAACAGCAACGCACGGCGCTAATGCGGCGGGCGGATGTTTAATTTGTTAAAAGGAACTAGGGCCAACCG
>JAZQLT010000191.1:0-3677 GCA_045542815.1 Candidatus Scatosoma sp.
AACATGAAAAAACAGCTTCCCAAGGAAGAATGGGAAGCGTTTTTTGCCGTATATGAGAAAAAGCCCTTTAAGGGGGTGCGGTTGAACCCGTTAAAGGGGGGCATGGACGAGTTGAAAGCTCTTTTGCCCTTCTTGGGCGACCCCGTTCCTTGGGAGAAAAACGGGTTCTATACCGCACGGGAAAAGGTGGGCGGTTCTCCCTTCCACGCGGCGGGGCTTTTCTATTCGCAAGAACCGTCCGCTATGTGCGCCGCGCCCCTTTTACAGGTACAGGCAGGGGAGCGGGTGCTCGACCTTTGCTCCGCGCCGGGCGGGAAAGGGACGCAGCTTGCCTGCGAAATGCAGGGCAAGGGGGTCATCGTACTCAACGAGCCTGTGTTCGCGCGCGCTAAAATCCTTTCGCAGAACGTGGAGCGTATGGGAATCAAAAACGCCGTGGTAACGAGCGAGCTTCCTGAAACGCTCTCCGCAAAATTCGCGGGGTATTTTGATAAAATCTTGGTAGATGCACCCTGTTCGGGGGAAGGCATGTTCCGCAAAAATGCGGAAGAAGCGCTTGCGGAATGGAGCGAAGATAATATCGCGCTGTGTGCAAAACGGCAGGCGCATATTTTAAACGAAGCCACGAAAATGCTTCGCGCGGGCGGGCGGCTCGTGTATTCCACCTGCACCTTTGCGCCGCAGGAAGACGAAGGGCAGGTAAAGGATTATTTAGAAAATCACCCTGAAATGGAGCTTATACAGACGGAAAAGCTGTATCCGCATAAAACGGACGGGGAAGGACATTTTGCCGCGCTGTTTGAAAAGAAAACGAGAACGGGGGAATGGGATACCCGCTTAAAGGAATGTAAGCCGTGGTGCAGTCAAGACGCGGAAAAGGCGTACCGCGCCTTTGAAAAAAGCTTTTTCAAACAAAAATTTGCCCGCCGATTGCACGAAGCGGGCGGGATTTTATACGAACTCCCCGAAGGGGTATTCGACTGGAAGGGTTTGCAGGTTCTGCGCGTGGGCGTTAGGCTTGGGGAAGTGCGGAACGGCAGGTTTGAGCCGTCCCATTCTCTGGCGATGTGTATTTGCAAGCAGGAGTGTACAAACACGCTCGATTTACGCGAAGACGACGGGCGGTTAGAGCAGTACCTGCGTGGAGAGACGATCGACGGGGATTTGCCCAACGGCTGGTGCGTTGTTTGCGTACACGGGTACCCCGTAGGGCTTGGAAAAGCGGTGAACGGTGTGGTGAAAAACCATTATCCCAAAGCGTTACGGTCGGCGAGATGAGCTTACAGGCAGACTTAGTGTCTTTTCTTGTGTTTTTAAGATAGCCCCGCTGTAAAACGGCTACTATATCGCAAATAATAAGAGCACGACGTAAAGTGTGATGTCGTTAGCGGAGCATTTGAAAAATACGATTAAGTACGAGCGTCGCATTTGACTGGTCCAACGCAATATGGGTTAAGCCCAAACCCTTATAACAAGCCAAAAGAGCAAACACGCAAGGCGTAAAAACCTTATGTGTCTGCTCTTTTTTTTGTTGGTTTTAATTTAGAGTTATGAGGCTCGCTATGCTCACCGTTATGAATTTGCTGTGCAAACGTTATGATAGGATTGCCCTACTAACCTATAACTTGGCGAAGCCAATCATAGCTCATAACTCATAACTTGCCCGTAAGGGCAATCATAGTTTAGCGTGATATTCCGCTTGGAATATCACGCTATCGCCGTGCTCTTTTCTATTGCCTTAAAGGCTTATTTTTTCTTGGGGGGTTTATAGCCTCTCTTTTTGCGAACGACCGTTACGATAGAGCGTACCGCAATGCTGCCGAGCGCAAGCAAGAGAACTACCGCTACGGCAATCGAGCTTGCAAGCAGCCAACCGTTCGTGCCGTCGGCAGGTTCTTCCGAGCTGCTGTCTTCAGGAGCGTCTTCCGTAGGAACTTCGGGTTCGACCGTAACTTCGGTAAGCGAGTAATCCGCAAAGATATTATAACCGTTTTCTTCGTCCACGTAGGAAAGATATGCAACGCCTTCCGATTTATAGTAGCTGGAAGGGACATATTTCTTTTCGTAGAGATTGCCGACCTTGTCGCCGTCAAGCTCTGCGTCGTATCTGACGAACTTGTCGCTGTCGTAGTAGGAGAATACGCTTTCAAAATATTCCGCGCCTTGCGTTTCTTTGCCTTCTTCCACCAAATCGAAGTTTGCGTCTCTGTGGTTGTAGTCGAACGCTACGAAGCCCGCCGTATTGACGGTAGCGTTATCTCTCGTACCGCTCCAAACTTCTAGACGGTAGTCTTTCGCGTCGTCGCCGACGTTGAGATAGAAGGTAACCGTTACCCATTCGCCGTTCGTATCGATATTTTCTACCTGCAATGCCTTGCTTTCTTGTGCTTCGTAACGAGCCGTGAGTTTGTCTTCTTCGACAAGCTTTGCAAGGTCGAGCACTTCATTGCCCGCGCCGTTGTCTTCCGTGTAGTATGCGCCGTTATGGAGATAGAACGCCGTGCGGTCCCAAGCGGTATCGTGATAAGAGTGCGCCGCGCCGTCTTCCGAAACGTAGAGATCGCCTTCGCCTACTTTGCCGTAAGCCGAAAGGTTTGCAAAGTACGCGCTCTTCTGTTTTTCGGTCAAAGCCGAGTAGCCGCTCCACTTCGAGTTTGCTTTATACAAGCCGTTGGATTGCAGCTTGAATGCGATTTCCGTAGCTTTTTCGGTGGGGTTACCCGTGCAAACGTTGCCGTCGTCGTCATACCAAAGGGTCAGCTTTCCGCCGATGGAAAGGGCGGTTTGGAAGGTGTCGTCGTTGGTGTCGATGAGATATACGGAAGCTTTTGCGCCGCCGTTCGTTTTAACGCGAAGGGAAATAGCCTTATTGCCCTTGGAAGCCGTCTGCGTCGAACCGATGAAGCCGTACGCTTTATCGCTCACGCCGTCGTTCCAAATCAAAAGGGGCTGGGTAGCGTCGCCGAAGACGGTATCCCAAACTTCCGTAGCCGCCGACTTTCCGCTGATCGTTTTCAAACCTTCGAGCCAAGCCGCGCCCGCGCTTTCCGTGAATGCGTTTTCAAAATGATCTCTGTTCAAAAGCCCTGCGTTCTTGTACGTGTTAATCTCGCGCTTTGCGGTCATTTGCTCTGCCGTATCCGCGGGGTTCAGGGTAGGATTTACGCGGTAGTTATCCGTATAAACGCCCTTGTAGTTGACGGGGTCTGCAAGACCCTTTTCCAGTGCGCCGAAAGGAGTGCCTTTCGCGCTGTCAAAGCCCTTGTTGCCAGCCGCTTCTTCTTTCTGCAAGCCGTCGTTGAGCGTTACGAGCTTTGCGTACGTGCCGCTCTGCGCGCTCTGGTATTCTTCTTCGGTCATGCCGTAGCTTTCAAAGCCTGCGAACGCCGCAAAACCGGGAACGAAGCTGGTTTTCGCCGTATCTTTCAGGATATCGGTAGGACCGTAGTTAAAGGTCAGCTTAAATTCGCCGCTTGCCAAATCTTCGTCGAGTTTTACGAAGAAGAAGCACTTTTGCCAACCGTCGTAAATATTTTCGTCGTCGCCGATGGTAATGCCGTCGATATCATAGATATTGAGCGAAGCGAACGCCGTTTCTTCCACACCGTTCACAAGCGTTACGCCTGCGCCCGTGCCTGCGGAAAGATCGGACGTCTTCACGAAGAAGGAGAGCGCCA